>WGAX01000206.1 GCA_015494595.1 Nitratiruptor sp. | reverse complement strand
CGAAGAGCCAGAAAAGACACCATCAGGTATCATTATCCCAGATAATGCAAAAGAGAAGCCACTGGAGGGAAATGTATTGGCAATCGGTCCTGAGGTTGAAGAGGAGGGACACATCAAAGTTGGTGATAGAGTGGTTTTTGCAAAATATAGCGGCACAGATATTACACTTGAAGGCAAAGAGTACTTGATTCTTCAAACAGACGACATTTTAGGAATTTTGGAATAAAAAGGAGGTGATGGATGGCAGCAAAAGAGATTCATTTTAGCGATATAGCAAGAGGTGAGCTTTTTGAAGGTGTAAAAAAACTAGCAGACGCAGTAAAAGTAACTATGGGTCCAAGAGGAAGAAATGTATTGATTCAAAAATCTTTTGGAAGTCCTAGCATCACAAAAGATGGCGTATCTGTAGCAAAAGAGATCGAGCTTCCTCATACTGTTGAGAATATGGGTGCGCAACTTGTGAAAGAGGTTGCAAGCAAAACTGCAGATGAAGCTGGTGATGGAACAACTACAGCAACTGTTTTGGCATACAACATCTTTAAAGAAGGTCTTAGAAACATCACAGCAGGAGCCAATCCAATTGAAGTAAAAAGAGGAATGGATAAAGCTGCTGAGGCAATTGTGACTGAGCTTAAAAAACTTGCCAAAGAGGTAAAAGATAAAAAAGAGATCGCACAAGTTGCAACAATTAGTGCCAATAACGATCCAAAAATTGGTGAGCTTATTGCTGAAGCGATGGATAAAGTTGGCAAAGATGGTGTTATCACTGTGGAAGAGGGTAAATCTTTAACAGATGAGCTTGAAGTAGTTGAAGGTATGCAGTTTGATAGAGGGTATCTTAGCCCATACTTTGTAACAGATGCAGACAAAATGGAAGCAGTGCTTGAAGATGCATATATCCTCCTTTATGACAAAAAAATTAGCAATATGAAAGATCTCTTGCCAATTTTGGAAAAAATTGTGCAAACTGGCAACAAACCGCTTCTTATCATCGCTGAAGATGTAGAGGGCGAAGCGCTTGCAACATTAGTTGTGAACAAACTCAGAGGCACACTCAACGTCTGTGCAGTCAAAGCGCCAGGATTTGGTGATCGAAGAAAAGCGATGCTACAAGATATTGCAATCCTGACAGGCGGACAAGTAATTAGCGAAGAGCTAGGACGCACACTTGAGAGCGCAACACTTGAAGATCTTGGACGTGCTGCAAGAATTGTGGTAGATAAAGAAAATACTACAATCGTCGATGGAAAAGGCGATAAAGCAGCAGTTGAAGCAAGAATCAAAGAGATCAAAGCGCAAATCGAAGTAACAACTAGCGAATATGACAAAGAGAAACTCCAAGAGCGTCTTGCTAAACTAGCTGGTGGTGTTGCAGTTATTAAAGTAGGTGCTGCAACTGAAACTGAGATGAAAGAGAAAAAAGATAGAGTAGATGACGCCCTTAGCGCAACAAAAGCAGCAGTAGAAGAAGGTATTGTTATTGGTGGTGGAACTGCACTTGTAAGAGCTGCAGCAAAAGTAGAGCTTGAGCTTGAAGGTGATGAGAAAATTGGAGCAGATATAATCCTTAGAGCCATCAAGTCACCACTTAAACAAATCGCTGAAAACGCAGGATTTGATCCAGGCGTAGTAGCAAACAATGTAGAAAATGCTGAAAATGAAAATGTGGGTTTCAACGCTGCAACTGGCGAGTATGTAGATATGTTTGAAGCAGGTATCGTGGATCCTGCAAAAGTTGAGAGAGTAGCTTTGCAAAACGCTGTATCAGTAGCGAGCCTCCTTCTTACAACTGAAGCGACTGTAAGCGAAATCAAAGAGGAAAAACCAGCAGCCCCAGCTGCTCCTGATATGGGCGGAATGGGTGGTATGGGCGGAATGGGATTCTAATCCCTTCCACCCTTCAACCCAACAAGCATAGTAGGATAGTCTGAAGCGATAAAATCTGCTCCATTTGCTATCATCTTTTCAATATCCTCTTTTTTATTCACACTCCATACACCAACTTTTAGCCCCAAAGAATGGGCAAAATCATTGGCCTTTTTGGTAGCGATTTTGTAGTATGGTAGCACCAAATCGGCACCTATCTTTTTTGCTCCTTCGATTTTACCTCTATAGTATATGAGCCCTGTTTTAATATGTGGATCGATTTTTTTGGCTTCAATAAGAGCCTCCTCAAAAAAGCTTATAACGATGCAGCGATTGGCTGCTTGAAATTTAGCAATCGTTTCCATCACTTTAGAAACAATTTCTATCTCTTTAATCTCCACGAAGCAGTGCATCTTTTTAGTTTGCTCCAGCACCTCATCAAAAGTGACAAATGGCTCTTTGTGAAAGATTTTGAGCTTTTGTAGCTCATCAAATGTAATTGCTCTTAATTTTCTATCTATTCCCGCTACACGCAAGAGATCCTCATCGTGCAGCAATACCAATACCCCATCTTTTGTGCTCCTTATATCAAACTCCACAATATCAGAGCCAACCTCAATCCCATGCATTATGCCAGCAAGACTATTTTCTGCTACTTCACACCCACCGCCTCTGTGAGCTACAGCTGTAAATTTCATACTCCTCTTCATTAGTGCAAATACTTTTTGCGAATAGCAGGATTTGTCATATTCTCTCCTCTTGCCATCATAGCAATAAACTTATCAAAACCTACGCTTCCCTTTATCCTCTTCTCATATGCCCCAAAGCCATAGTTCATAGGTGTTTTATCTCCTAGTTTATACCAAGCTTTTCCGGCATCGATATAGCGTTTTGTATCATTTGTATAGATCCATAGCCTAATTTTTGGATCTTTATGCTTGAGATACCACTTTGCCATACATCCAGGATCGTCAAAAAAGTAGACTCTTCCATTTGGCAAAATTGCTTGAGCAGAGTGTATCTTTGTAGTTAGCGGCATTGTGCACTCTACACACTGCACCTCACCCCTTTTAAACTCCACAGGTTTGCCATTTTTAGAGGTTTTATACACCTCTATCTTTTCACATCCCATAAAAAAAAGTAAAAAAGCCAACAATATATAGCGCATCTTCCCTCCTATAGTAGCCATACGCCATTTTTCATATAATAAACAAGCGGATAGTAGCTAAGCACTGCAACAAATACTATATCAAAAACTAAAGCCATTTTTACTGAAAACTCTTCCCTCAAAGCCTTTGCAATCGCTGCTTTGATGGCACTAAATGTCCCAAGAAAAAGAAGAGCATAGATAAGATAGCCTATGTAGTAATACTCCTTTTGCAGTAGACAAAAAGGACATCTATGGGTTGGCAACTCATAAATATAGGGAGAGAAAAAGACAATTATGCCTAGCAGTGCCACAAATATAAAAACTATATGTAAAAAAGCAAAAAGATAGACACGCCTCCAACTTAACACAATTGCTACAAAAAGTAGATAAAAAAGGGCTGCTACAATTTTAGGATCAATCTGCAACACTAAGGCTAAAGCAGAGTGTGACAGAGGCGCAAAGAGCACCCCACAGCAACTGACAATCTTACTTACATCAAGTCCATTAAAAAACAGAAACTCCAATACCCAAGCAGCCACTACAAGAGGAAAAATTGCTACAAAAAAGGCAAACTTTTTCTTAGTAAAAGCATAATCTTTGCGCTGCATATCAAAGCTATGCAAAGCCAGCCAACTAGCAAAAAGGTAGATATTGACAATTTTTACACTCAAAAGCCATACCCCATACCCATTGGCACTCACCACCCCCGCTGCACACATTGCCCCAGGAATGAGATTGGAGAGTTTATCAAGGGTATAGATAAGATAAAAGAGCAGGAAAATTTTAAAAGTCAGAGCAAATTTTGCAATAGTAGAAGCTAGATAGCTTTGGCGAAGCAGTGCATATTGATAGGGCGTATCGCTGTTAAAATCAAAAAAGAGCGCAATCCTTATCCCTGCAATCCAAGCTATAAAAAGAAAAATATTTAAGAGGGAGTCCAAAAAAAGATTGATTAAAACCTCAGGCAGAATATACATTGCCCTCTTTTACCTCATAAAGTGCATCTACATCAAGATCTAAAAATCTGGGATCGTGGGTGGCTACCACAATAGTTTTGCCCTCTTTTTTAAGCTCATCCAAAGTAGCAATAAGCTGCCTCGCCAAAGCATCATCCAGATTGGCTGTAGGCTCATCTGCCAAAATAATGGGAGGGTCGTTAACTAAAGCCCTAGCAATTGCACAGCGCTGCTGCTCACCACCACTTAGCTTTCTTACTGGCATCAAAGCCTTATGATCAATTGCAAAGCGCTGCATCGCCCTTTTAGCCTTCTCTTCTATCACTTTGATTGACTCATCTGAGACAATCAAAGGCACCAAAACATTCTCCTGCACACTTAAATCTTCTAAGAGATTGAATTTTTGAAAAATAAAGCCAATTTTTTGCCTCCTAAAATCTGCGCTAAATCTATCGGGAAGCTTTGATACAACCTCACCATCCACTATCACTCTGCCCTGCGTTGGGCGCAGCAGGGAGGCGATAAGTGAAAGCAGCGTGCTTTTACCGCTGCCGCTTGGACCCATAAGCAGCACAAAAGAGCCTTTTGCAATCTTTAAATTTACATCTTTTAGCGCCACATGCTCTTTGGCTGTTTTGTAGCCATAGATTTTGGTGACATTTTCACACACTATAATATCCATCAGCGAATCGCCTCCTCTGGATCAATCACAGCAGCCCTCCAGCTTGGAACTATTGTAGCTGCAAGATACAGAGGCACCACAATCAAAAAAAGTGTCACTACCAAAGAAGTGTCAAAAAATGGCTTGAGGATAAATTGTGGTTTGAGCACAGAAAAACCGCTAAAAATATCTCTTAATAGCGGGGCTTGCAATACAAATACAAAAAAGTAGCTTACCACTAGGCCAACTACAAATGAGCTAAAAATCACAACAGCGCTCTCTAAAAATTTGAGATAGAGCACATCCTCCACCCGCCAACCGAGAGCTTTGAGAATACCTATCTCTTTGATCTGCTCTTTGCCAACCGAGCTAGCTTTCTCAAACACCAGCACAAAAAAGGCAAAAAATGATCCTATAAAAAGTGCCAAAAAGAGCCCGCTTTTGTAATCAAACATATTTTGGTAACTCACCTTTAAATCATCCTTTGTAATTACGCGGGTATCGGGATAGAGATTTTGGATATTTTTGGCAATCGTAGGAGCCTCTTTTGGATTTTGCACTTTAATAAGCATATCTGTAATCTCATCCTCACTCATTGCAAAAATTTTCCTTGCCAAAGCCATTGGCACCAAAATCGTATCGCTAGATTCTAATGCACTGTTTGAAGAAAAAACTCCTGCAAGTTTTACCTTGATAAAATCGCCAGTTGGCGCAATGAAATTGAAAAAATCTTTATAGTAGTGCTTTTGCAAAATCCTTTTTACCCCCTCCCCTACTACCATAAAATCCCCTTTGGCTTCTATAGAGGCAATTGCATCGTTATACTCTTTTTTGTAGCTGCCAAGATCAAAATCGACTCCAATGACGCTAAAATTCACCCCAGCTGCAGGAAAATAGTAAAACCCCCACACTCTTGGCATCACCCACTCAATCCCTGCCATCTCCTCAATAGGATCAACTCTATCGATCTTCATTGGCATGAGTCTGCCTCCAACAGTGCGCTGCACATAAATATCTGGCAAGGCTTTAAGGGTGGTTAGAAGCTCATTTTTAATTGAGCCCGCTATTAAAAAGATGCTCATTACCAAAAATATAAGCAGGGAAAAAATGAAAAAGAGAGCCAAATTTTTATAGCGCCTACGCCATAAAGAGGCGAGAGAAAAGGCTAGCATTTTCATTCGATTTTCCCTCTTGCATGCATATAGGGAGCTGGTGCATAGCAAAAATCGCTCACAAAGTAGCTAAGGAGCGTTGGCTCAAAACCAAAGACTTCTGCCACATTCGCCAAAGAGCGGTAGCGAATAAAGTGAGCCTCTGTGCTCATTGCGCAATCAGGCTGTTTTATCCTTTTTATATCCTCAACATTAATATTTTTTGTAGGCAAAAGCGCTATAGTTACCACCATTGCACCTGCTACAACTACCCAAAAGAGTATAAAGCCATGAAGATACCTATTCAAGCTCTTTGAGAACATCTTTTGTAATATCCTTCCACTGCAAAATCGCTTTTGCCCTGTGTGCTTGCATAAAAGCTTTGGCATCATCTTTGTTAGCAAAAGGGATAAGCTCTTTGCCCATTGGCCCTGTGACATCAGATCCTAATACATAGTAGGCTTTGGTAGCATCTAGGGCTTGGCCTGAGTAGTAATCGCTCACATAGGCTCTTTTGAAAGCGTGGTTTTGCAGATACTTCACCATATCCTTGACACCATCAAAGTAAAACTTATGGCCATCGCCATCTACTATCATCGTAGCCCACTTGGGATGCTTGGCTACAAACATACCACATACTGGACATTTTGCATCTTTTGGCACGATAATTTTTTTGCTATGCTGCTTTTTCCATAAATAGAGCGCCACAGCTTGGAGCTTTTTGCCTTTAAGATCGCAAATTCTGTTGGCTGTGAGGTACTCTTTGAGCTTGGCCATAGAGCTAAATTTTTGATCTACTCTCTTACAGCGCTTCTTATAGAGCATCTTGCCCATCATTGCCATCTTGTTTTGCTTATGTTGGATACGCCTTTGCTCCTTTGCAAGCATCTTTTTTTGCAAAGCCAAGGCTTCATCAAAGCGCATAATTTTACCACCATATTTCTTTTGAAAACTCTTAGCATCTTCTAGATTTGCAAAGGCGATTTTGCTGATTTTACTCATAGTGCCAGGTACTTTGCTTCCTACCACATAGTAAGCCCTCTCAACTGGGATAAACTTGCCGCTTTTGGCATCCACTACATAGATTTTCTCAATCTGTAGTTTTGGCATAACTTCTGCCAAGCAGTGCATAGAGCAAAACTG
>WGAX01000205.1 GCA_015494595.1 Nitratiruptor sp. | reverse complement strand
CAGTAGAAGTTTTACCTCTCTTGTCCCGGTGCCTATAGAGAGGAGGAAACGCCTAGCTCCATTTCGAACCTAGAAGCTAAGCTCCTCATCGCTGATGATACTGCTCCCTTCGGGGGTGGAAAAGTAGGTCGGCGCCGGGCCAAGATTTTTTCTTTCTACTATTCTTCCAATATTCCACACAAAAGTTTCAAAAAGAAATAGTTTTAAAAAATTTTTATGCAAAGTCTTTTAATTTCTTTCTCTTTTGATTTCTCCTTGCTATAATACTTTTATCATAAACAAAAAAAGGAGAGAGAATGAAAAGATTGGCAACCCTGCTTTTTGCTGCTCTTTTGGGAGTAAGCTTTACTGCAACAGCTGCATTAGCAAGTCCAGAAAAGGGACAAAGACTCTACCAAAAGAAACTTAAGAAAGTATGTGGTTTCAATGGGGCTAAATTTGCAGCAAAACATACACAAGATGAGTGGGAAGAGATTGAAGAGGCTGGTAAATTTGAAGATGAAATCCAAAAAATCTGTCCTAAATATAAAAAAGGGTATCTTAAACCTTCTCAGTTAAAGCACATTTATGATTTTGCATATGAATATGCAAGTGATAGTGGTAATGTTCCAAGCTGCTAATTCCGCTCTCTGACGGGTTTTTCCCCGTCTATAATAATTTTTTATAGCTCCTATAAAAAAAATTCCCCTTCTATTAAGTTTACTTTAACTACCATTCTACTATAATGAAAAGTGCAAATTAGTTGAAAAAATAAAGGAGTGTTAACAATGAAGAAGTTAGTAATTATCTCTGCTGTTGCTGCAATTGCAACAATGAGTTTTGCTAGTGGAAGTGCGAGTGGGGATGATTTAAGAGCAGAGCTTGAGCAATTAAAAAGAGAGATAGCAGAATTAAAACAAGCACAAGCAAAAATTAATCTAAATGCTTTAAAAAAACAGATTCGTGAAATCAAAGCGCACGATGCAGGTGATAATATAAAATGGACAGTAGATTTTCGTACCGCCTATGATGTGATTGGATATAAATATAAATGTGGTACAAGTCAGTGGAATGGTATATTTTCAAATAGATTATGGCTTGGAATGGGATTTGCGCCAACGAGCAATATAGTATTTAAAGGTTTACTCAGCTACTATAAAGCATATGGCCAAATGACTGGGATGCCAGGGGCTGGGTTTAACTACTTTGATTGGATTGTGAATGAAACACCAAATCCTGCAGGTGAGCTTCGTGTGAAAGAGGCTTATTGGCTCTATTTTGGTGACAGCTTTTTAGGTGCCGATATTCCTTGGACTGCAAGTTTTGGTAGAAGACCTGCAACTGATGGACTTTTAGCAAATTATAGAGAGGATCAAAAAGCAAAATCTCCATTAGGTCATATCATCAATACGGAGTTTGATGGAGCAAGCTTTAAATTTAAGCTTGAAAATGTAACAGGCGTACCTGGAATGTATTTTAAACTCTGTATGGGTAGAGGTATGACAAATGCAAATATTCGCTATGCTGCTATTAGACCGGGATTTTTATATGGGGCGCAAAATCCATTAGTTATTAGTGGAGGTGATGCTGAATATACAAAAGTTCCTGGATATAAAAATACAGATTTAGCTGGATTTATATTTGTTCCTTATGATGATGGTCAATACTCAATCCATACCACAGCATTTAAAGCGTGGCATCTACCTGGTATTGTGTTAGCAAATGCTCCAATGGTAGATACCAATGGTGATGGACAGCCAGATGGAATGCAAGGAACTTTCCAACAAGTTGGCGATATGTATGGAGCAGCTGTTAGCTTTTTGGCTCAGGGTATTGGTGATGGTATTAGCGATTTTCTTGATGATACAAATGCATTTGTCAGCTTTGCTTGGAGTAAAACGGATCCAAAAGGCAATAATCAGATGCTTGGTATGATGATGCCTACACAAAATGGTCCTATGGTTGTGGGTGCAGCGCCAGGAGAGAGTAAAACAGGAACATCTATTTATGTAGGAGCGAATTTTCCTCTCAATGCTCTTTGGGAAGGCAGTCGATTGGGTATCGAATATAACCATGGAAGCAAATATTGGAGAAGCTTTACCTATGCAGAAGATACCCTTGCTGGTAGTAAGCTAGCTACTCGTGGTAACGCCTATGAGATTTGGCTCACAAAAGAGCTTATTGGAAAAACCTTGACTGCACAGCTTCGCTATACCTATATGGATTATAAATATAGTGGAAGTAATGGATTTTTTGCAAATGGAGGTGCTCCTATAAAAGTTGATAGTCCTCTTGGTAATCAGCTCAACTTACTTGATAAAGCACAAGACCTTCGCCTCTATATCCGCTATAGATACTAATTATATGCCGCTTCGTGCGGCATATAGGAAAATGGCTCGCAAACTTCTTATTTGGCTTCTTTTTCTTATTCTTATCGCTTCTGGTGTGCTTCTTTATATCTTCTCATTGAATATCGAAAAAAATAGGCAAGAGGAGATTGCCGATACTATTAAAAGCTACTTTGATAGGCAGATCAATAAGCAAAAAAGTCAAGCTTTAATGCTTGCTATTTTACTAGCCCAAAATGAGGCGCTAAAAAATGCTCTTTTAGATATTGATGAGGAGAGGGGGCACCAAATCCTTTATAACGCTTTGCAAACTCTTAAAAAATATACTCCCTTGCAAGGAGTTAGAGCCCAAGTTATTGCAAAGGATTTGACAATTTTTGCTAGAAGCTGGGATAAAGAGTTTAGCGGAATGCCTCTGGAAGAGTTTCGCAAAGACCTCTATAATTTTAAAATTACAAAGCCAAAGGTATCTATTGAAGCAGGAAGACTTTTGACTATTAAAGCTACAGTGCCTATAAAAAATAGGTATAAAATAGTTGGGTATATGGAGAGTATTGTACTTTTTGAGCCATTGACAAAAATTTTACGCAAAAGAGGAGTTGAGCTCTTTGTTTTGATGGATAGTAAATATTTAGATGTAGCAACACTAATGAGGGAGAATCCCACCATTGGCTCGTATGTAGTGAGTAATAGAAACTACAATAAACCTCTTTTGCACTATTTAAAGAGAAAAAAGGATCTCCTTAATAAAAGTATAAGCAGTGATAGCAACTATCTTTTTATAACTAAGCCAATGTTTAATGCGCAAGGAGAGAAATTGGGGCTTTATTTAATGGTAGTTGCCAAAGAGGAGATAAGACGCCTTGCCTCATTTAGTAAACCTTTGCTTCTTTTTTTGGATATAGATGATGATGAATTGAGTGATATAATGATGATATGGGAGCATCCTCAAAGCAGCTTTCGCTCTTTATATGATAAGAGTGTGCTGGAATTTTTGAGTAAAAGTGAGGATAGCGAGCTCAAAAGAGAGTTTGAAGCAGAAGCGAGGCAGATACTGCAAAACTATAGCAAAGAGGAGCTTATCGATATAATACTTAATAAGTATAGGCGCAAACCAAAGCGTGGAGTCATTCAATGAGGATCTTGATTTTAGAAGATGAGTATGCGTTGCGCATAAGTATCGAAGAGTTTTTAGAGGATTTGGGATTTGAGGTAAAAGGATTTGAGAGGGGGGATGAGTTTTTAGATGAGCTCTATAATCAAAGTTACGATCTAATTCTTTTGGATGTAAAAGTACCCGGTATCAACGGATTTGAGCTTTTAAAGCAGCTGCGAAGCGCTGGTAATCAGATTCCTGCTATCTTTGTAACCTCTATGACGCATGTAGATGACCTTGCCAAAGGATTTGAGCTGGGGTGCTGTGACTATATCAAAAAGCCATTTGATCTTAAAGAGTTGGAGGTACGGGTACGGAATGTGCTCAAAAGAGAGTGCTTTGGTATCAAGGAGGAGAGTATAACATTGCCAAAAGGCTACTCGTACAATGTGGCTAAGATGCAGCTCCTCTATGAAAACCAAGAGATTGCCCTTACAAAACAGGAGAAGAAAATTTTAGAGCTGCTTATAAAAAATCGGGGTAATGTTGTGAGTATTGAGCAGTTTTGTGAAGAGGTATGGGGCGAGTATGTAGATAGTGCAAATGTGCGGGTACATATCAACAAGCTTCGCAAAAAACTGGACAAAGAGCTTATTCAAAATGTACATGGCTTAGGATATAGGCTTGTTACTTGATGCCAAACGCTACGCTATAAAGTATGCTTTTTTCTATACGGCAATTATTGCTACTATTTTGTTTGTACCGCTATTTGTCTATACCTCTTTGGTTCTTGATATTAATGAGGCAAAAAATAGAAAAGAGCTGCAAAGAGTGGCATTAAAGATTGTAGCAAAGATGGAGAGTTATAACAATGAGGGGATCTTTGTATATCCTCGCTTTTTGCTCTATAAATCGGGGTTGTATGATGAGAATTTCAAACCGATTTTTACTCTTTTGGATTTTACGCCAAAAAGCTTTCGGCCAGGTTACCATATTGAGGGTAAAAGGCGTTATCTTATTATACAGTTGCCAAAAAATCTCTATTTTCATGCAAGTTATCTTATAGTCTCAAAAGAGTTTGACCCCTGGCAGATCTATCGTACAAGTATAGGCATAGGTATTGCAATAGTACTCATTTTGCTGCTTTTTTCTTATGTGGTACTCAAAAACTTTAGTCAACCCTTTGAAAAACTCAATCAAGCCTTGGATAACTTTATAAAAGACTCTATGCATGAAATTAATACTCCCTTATCGATTATTAGCGTTAATGTGGATATGATTGCAAGAAAGATGGGAGAAAATAAACACTTGCATCGCATAAAAGCGGCTGCTAAAACCTTGGCTAATATCTATAATGATATGGATTATCTTATAAAAAAAGATAAGATCGAATACAAAAAAGAGCGCATCGATTTTAGCGAGTTTTTGCAAGAGCGGGTAGATTATTTCCAAGAGATTGCCAATTTGCGCAATATTTCAATTAGAGTATCTATTCAACCCAAAATATTTGTGTGTATGAATAAGGTCAAACTTCAAAGAGTTGTTGACAATACTCTCTCTAATGCCATCAAATACTCCAAAGAGAATGCTTATATCAAAGTATATTTGAAAAAGCAAAACGCCAAGGCAATTCTCACTATAAAAGATTATGGTATAGGCATAGAAAATCCCCAAAAGATTTTTGATCGCTACTACAGAGAAGATATTGACAAAGGGGGATTTGGCATAGGATTAAATATTGTTAAAAACATTATTGATGAGGAGGGAATCACTCTTAAAGTTGTCTCCAAGCCTGCTAAAGGAGCTGCTTTTATCTACTTCTTTACAACTGCTTGATACTCCACCCCATAAACGAGGTGGATTCCCGTTCCCCTAAGCTACCTTAGGTTGCTGGCGGGCATTGTTGCCGTGTATCCCACGGGCAAGTATGTTTTTTGCGGCGTTCACATCGGCATTGATTGTGAGTCCGCAGGATTTACATACAAACCTCGATTGAGTGATTCTATTTGCTTTATCCACATATCCGCACCTGCTGCAAGTCTGGCTTGTGTATTTTGGATCGACTTTAATGAGATTGTGGTTCGTTTTGTATTCAAGCAACACAAAAAAGAGACTCCACCCGTTTTGCAAGATTTTGCGATTGAGAGCAGATTTCGCTTTGACGTTTTTGCCGGGATTTTCAATCGTTCCTTTAGCGGATTTCGTCATAGCTTTGATATTCAAATCCTCCACAATAGCTTGGTTTTCGCTGTAGATGTGGCTGATTTGATGCAAGAAGTTGTAGCGGATATTGGATACTCTTTTGTGTTGCCTTGCAAGCTTGATTTTGGCTTTTTGATACCTCTTTGAGCCTCTCTGTTTTCTTGATAGAGCCTTTTGGCACTTTTCAAGTTTTATAAGCTCTTTTTTGTATCGTGGGGAGTAGTCTTCTATTTTATGGTGATTACCATCGCTATCTGTTATGGCATAGACCACGCCCATATCGATACCTACAGGCTCTCTTACAAATTCAATTGGCTCAGCTTCAATCTCCAAAAGGATGGAAGCGTAGTATTTATATGCTTCATAGCTTACAGTAACCGTTTTGATTTTACCACTCAAGTCATCTCTAACTCCTTTTGCTTTGATCCATCCTATTTTTGGCAGATAGAGCTTTTTGCCCTCTACCTTTACTCTTTGGGGATATTGGAAGCTTTGCTTTGTGTGTTTTTTAGTTTTGAATTTTGGAAAACCGGGAGTCTCGCCGTTTTTGACTCTTCTAAAGAAGTGTTTGAACGCTTCGTCAAGGTGTCTGATGGATTGCTGTAAAGCTTGCGAGTCTATCTCTTTGAGCCATTCATATCTCTCTTTGAGAATGGGTAAGCGTTTGATAAGTTTATGTGCGCTTACGTTTACTCCAAACTTTTGGTAAGCATACTTTTTTAAAGCCAAAGAGCGGTTGTAGACATACCTGCAAGCTCCGAAGTGTTTTTGCAACAGTTCTTGTTGCGTTTTGTTTGGGTAGAGTCTGACTTTTACCGCTCTTTTCATTATCAATCCAAATGGTGTGATATTGATTATAGTAGCCAAAAAACGCTACATAGTAAAGCAATACATCCAAAATCAGGCTACGCCTGAATGACCTTATATCCACCTCCTTAACGAGATGGTTTTACGGTCATGTTTTGATAAATTTTTACAAATTTTTTACATTTGCTCGTTACGATAAGGTATCTCTAAAAAAGGAGTGCCTATGAAGCGAGTCGCTATAGTTGCACTTTGTGCTTTGGCTCCATTGATGGCTAAAGATTACAAAAGTGCAATTGAGTCGCCAGATGCTACAAAGATTTTACAAAAAGATAAACTGCCTCCTCCAAAACATTACAAAATGCCAAAGCAGTGTATCACCACAGATCCTTTGGCAATAGCTAGAGGCAGATATATGTTTCACAACCTCAATGGTAAAAAAGCCAAAACAAAGCCCCCAAAAGGGTTGGCAAAATATGTGATAGTGAATGGCAAGAAGAAGCCTAAGCAGTATGGTAACTGTGTAGCTTGCCATAATATTGAGGGGGCAAAGGGACCTGGGAATGTGGGTCCAGATTTGCATAACTATAAAAAGCACTTTATCGATAGTGGAGTAAGAAGCTATCAATATGTCTACCAGCAGATTGCAGATGCGAGGGTGCATGTACCAAAAACCCATATGACGATTAATCTCACTACAAAGCTTTTTACTCCACAAGAGATATGTGAGATTGCTTCGTATGTAGTAAGTAAAAAGAAGGAGAAGTGATGCAAAGAAGAAGTTTTCTTAAAGGTTTAGGAGCAATCCCTGTTGCTCTTGGTGTTGGCTCTTTGCCGATTCTAGCAAAAGAGAAGCCAAAACTAAAGAGTAAAAATGCAATGCCTTTTAAAAAGGCACTAGAGATTGTGACAAATGGCAAAGGAGCAAAGCAGAGTGCTAAAGTAAAGCTTATTGTCCCTGAGATTGCAGAAAATGGTGCTGTGGTGCCTGTAAAAGTGAATGTAGATGAGCCTATAGAAAATGTTAAATCCATCCATATTCTTACTACTAAAAACTCCAATGCAAGATGTGCAGATGTCTTTTTGAGTCCAAGAAACGGTAAAGCCTATTTCGCAACGCGCATCAAACTAGGAGGTACTCAAGAGGTGGTAGCAGTAGCGGTATTAAAAAATGGAAGTGCCATAATGGCTAAGAAACCGGTTAAAGTAACAATTGGCGGATGCGGATAAGGAGTAACAAATGGCAAAAAGAAAATCAATTATCAAAATAAAGCCTAGAAAATACAAAGTTGGGGATATAGTCAAAGTCGATTTTATCGTTATTCACCCTATGGAAACGGGAATGAGAAAAGATAAAAAGACAGGCAAAATCAAGCCGATGCACTACATTAATGAGGTGAAGTTCTATTTTAATGACGAGCTTTTTACCACGATTTTACCTTGGGAGACAGTCTCAACTAATCCATACTTTTCTATTAATATGAAAGTGACAGGTCCTGGTGTAATTAAAGTGGCCTACAAAGACAATCTTGGCGAAGTGAATGAGAAAAGCAAAAAAGTAAAGCCAAAAGGATAAGCTATGAAAAAGATGATCTCTATAGCGCTCGTTTTGGCTCTAGGTATTGGTGTAGTAGCAGAAGAGAAGCTGAGTATGACAAAAGCCGATAGAGCGCTCTACCAAGAGATGTTAGAGAATAACCCTGCCGATATTTTTGTGGAGGAGGGTGCAGAGCTTTTGGATGAGTTGGGGGGCGAGGAGGCTCTAGCCAAATTTTTGGGAGTTAAAGAAAAAGATTTGCCAAAATATATTGCCACATTTCCTCGCTATATCGACAAAATTGGGATGGTAGTAGCAATTGATCAGATGTTGCAAGCCTTTATGTATGATCAGGGCAAAAAGCCCTATAAACTTAAATCAAGCGAAATGGATGCCTTGGCAGCTTTTGTGAAATCTTTGGCAAATGGGCAGAAAATTGCAATTGATGTCAATGCCAATGAGCATATGAAAAAGGCCTATAAACTTGGCAAAGAGATGTTTGAGCTTAGACGCGGTAAAAGGGGGCTCTCATGTTATAGCTGTCATAGCCCTGATGTTGTAGGGATGCGCTTAAGGATGCAGATTTTGCCAAATTTAGGCGATCCAAAGGTCAAAGCCGCAGCAACCTGGCCAGCTTATAGGATGACAAAGGGTAAGATGTTTACCTTGCAAAAGCGCTTCCAGCAGTGTATGAAAAATGCACTTTTGGCAAAACTACCTCTTGGTAGTCCACAGATGGTGGCACTTGAGGTGTATGTAACAGATATGGCAAAAGGGCAGGAGATCCATATTCCTGGCCTAAAAAGGTAGCATTATGCAGATAGATAGAAGAGACTTTTTACATATCGCTGCAGCTCTTGGGCTTTTTGGCGTGAGTGCCAAGGCTAACAAAAGAGCAGATGAGATTAAAGCAGACGATATTTTGGATTTCAATCCAGTGGGTAAGGTGACGCTGCTGCATATTTGCGATATGCACGCACACCTTAAGCCTCTTTATTGGAGAGAGCCCTCTACTCTTCTTAGCGCCAAAAATCTTGTGGGCACGCCCGGATTTTTGTGCGGTAAAGCCTTTTTGGATTTTTATGGCATTAAGCCAGGAAGTTTAGAAGCCTACTTTGATACCTATCTCAATTTTGAGGAGTTAGCCAAAAAGTTTGGCAAAATGGGCGGAATTGCCCATATGAAGACGATCATTGATGAAATTAGGCGCGATAGGGGCAAAGATAATGTATTGCTGCTAGATAGCGGTGATACCTGGCAGGGAACTGCCGTAGCGCTCAAAACCAAAGGTGAAGCAATCGTAGATGCCCAAAACTACCTTGGCGTAGATGTAATGGTAGGGCATTGGGAGTTTACCTATGGCAAAGAGCGGGTTTTGGATCTAATTGGCAAACTCAATGCCGATTTTATTAGCCAAAATGTGGTGGATAACGATCCATTTAGTGACAATTTTGAAGAGACAGTCTTTGAGCCCTACACCATCAAAGAGGTTGGGGGTGCCAAGATTGGCATTATTGGTCAATCATTCCCATTTACCTCCACGGCCAATCCAAAGCGCTTTACTGAGGGGTGGAGTTTTGGACTAAGGCTTGATAGCCTGCAAGGGTATGTGGATGAGCTAAGAAAAGAGAAAAAAGTCGATTGCGTAGTATTGCTTAGTCACGATGGCTTTAGCGTGGATCAAGAGGTGGCTAGAAAGGTGCATGGGATCGATTTTATCCTCAGCGGTCACACCCACGATCCGGGACCTAGACCAATTACTATTAATGGCACAACGATTATAATTGCTGGCAGTCACGGCAAATTTATAGGAAGACTCGATATTGATATACAAAAAGGCAGAGTCAAAAATTTTGCCTATAAGCTTATTCCTGTAGCCTCGTCACTCATCCACGCAGACAAAAAGGGAGTAGAGCTAGTTAATAGATGGTATAAGCCTTATGAAAAGGAGCTAAATCAAAAGCTTGGGACTACCAAAGGCACCCTTTATAAGCGAGATACCTTCTACTCAACCTTTGATGCACTTATTGGGGAGGCGATACGCGATACGATGGATTGTGAGATAGCCTTTACGCCGGGGTATCGCTGGGGCACGACGCTGTTGCCAGGTGATGATATTGTAATGGATAACATCTATGAGATGACAGCCATCACCTATCCAGATGTGTATACCTTTGAGCTGCAAGGAGCAAAGATTGCAGCGCTTTTAGAAGATATTGCAGATAATGTGTTTAATGCCAATCCTTTGTATCAGCAAGGTGGCGATATGAGCCGCCTAACTGGTGTGAGTTATGATATAAAAATCAACGCCCCCACAGGCAAACGCATAAGTAATCTCAAAATTAATGGCAAAGCAATCGATCCAAAGCGAAACTATGTAGTGAGTGCCTGGGGAGGCAATTTGCAAAATGCCGGTAAAAATTTGCGTGAAACAAAGATTATGCCTGTATATGAGGTAGTGAGCAAATATGTCAAGCGCAAAGGCACGATTGATATTTCTAACCGATCGAATGTGAATGTATTGGATGTAGCGTGTGGTTGCCCGAAAAAGGGTGGAGTTTGCTAAAGGAGGAGAAGATGAAAAGGTATATTGCGGTAGCTGCAGCAGCAGTTTTGGTTGTGGGGATGCCCTCTTTTGCAAAAGAGAAGCGGGTGCTGAAGGGTAATATGACGCTTAAATATAATGTTTTGCCTCAAGAAGTTGAGACCTTGCAAGATATGTTTACCCAAGGCGTATGGTATGGAAGGCTTCGCTTTAATAGCTTTTTGTGGGATTGGGACAAAGAGTATGCAGGTAAAACCAAAGATAATTGGGCTATTGGTATAGGGGGCAGTTTAGAGTATAAAACAGCTTATCTCTATGGACTTGGTGCAACTGTGGGTTTATATACTTCACAAAATCCGTGGCATATGGATAAAGATGAGGTGAAGTATGTCAAAGCTGGCAAAGATACCTTCTCACGCTATAGAGTGAAAAAGAGCGGCCATTTTGGTATGAGTGTACTAGCCCAAGCCTATTTGGAGTATAAAAGAGCAAAAACAAGCTTTAAAGCGGGGCGCCAAGTTTTTGAGAGTATGCTTACAAAAAGCAACGATACCAAGATGATTCCAAACACTTTTGAGGGCTACTCCCTTACAAGCAGATATTTTAGTGGTACAACTATTAAGTTAGCCTACTTTATCAAGCAAAAACTGCGCGATCACATAACTTTTCACGATGTATTGACTTTTAAAGATGCAAGTGGAGAGAGCTGGGCAAATAATGATGATAGTGCAGTTAATAAAGCGCTGAGTTACGCTAATTTTGTAGCTGCCGGCAAAGATACCAAGCACGATTTGATAGTGGCAGAAGTTGCCAATAAATCTTTGGTACCAAATCTTAAATTTAAACTTAACTATACTACCGTTCCAGATGTGGTGGCATTAGCGGGATTGGAAGCGCACTACAAGATCCCTTTGGGAGAGTATAACCTAGTTCCTGGCTTTCGCTATATTAAGCAGTTTGATAAAGGTGCAGATGATATAGGCAAGCTAGGTATTGCAGTTGCCAACCTCAAGGGTAAGGGTGATGGATACAAAGATCCATACAGCGTAGATAGCTTTATCTGGATGGCAAGAGTCGATCTCAAAGCAAAAAGCAAAGTGTGGTGGGCACGGCTTGGATACTCAAAAGTGGCAAATCAAGCCGATATTATCGCTCCTTGGAGAGGATTCCCAACAGGAGGCTTCACTAGAGCAATGGCGCAATACAACTGGTATGCCAATACCAAAACCTGGATGATACGAGGGGTTGTGAATCTGGACAAAGCCGGAGTTGTGCCAGGTCTTAAAGCCTCACTTCGCTATGCAGTGCAAGATTTTGATGACAAGAAGCCTGGCGTGCAAGCAGACAGCAAGATTGTGCATCTTGATTTGGTAGAAAAGGTGAAAAGTATTGAAGGGCTCTATCTGAAGTTTCGTATGGGATTAGTCAGTGGGGATGACGATACAAAAGATATTAATGGCAAACTCAAAAAAGATCCATCCTACAATGAGTTTCGTTTTGAGGTTAACTACCTCTTTTAAGGATTGTTATGAGACTTTTACTACTGCTACTGTGTAGCATCATAGCCCTCTTTGGGCTTGATGTAGATGCCGTTGTACAAAAAGCAAAAGCGCAAAATAAAAAGGTACTCATAGAGCTTACTTCACCAAGATGCCACTATTGCAAAATTATGGATAGGACATTAGAGGATAAAGAGGTACAAAAAGCTTTGCAGCGCTTCTACTTTGTTAAAGTAGATGTTACCAAAGATTCTATACCCTTATATTTGTTTCCTGATATGACGCCAACTTTTATCTTCCTCTCTCTAGATGGCAAAATTGTTAAAAAGGTACCGGGAGCTTGGAGCAAGGAAGACTTTTTGAAGATTTTATCTGAGGTGAAATGATGCGAATAATTTTGGCTTTGTTGATTGTTTTTGCTCTGCTTGGTGCTGAAACAGAGTTTGCCAAGCCAGAGCCCAGTATTGATAATCCGAGAAAAATTGTCTTTCCTATTACCAAAGGCGATGATGAGTCTATCAATCATGTCCTTAGCTCAGCCAATAATGTGCTCAAATTCTATGGGCCAGAAAAGGTGATGATCGCAATTATCTGCTACTCAAAAGGGATTAGGACGCTGTTAAAAAGAGAGAAAAAGATTGCTGCAAGGGTTAGAAGCCTTATGACATATGATGTGGAATTTATAGCTTGTGGCAATACGATGCGAACAAAGCATATAAAAAAAGAGGATCTGATAGATGGCGTGGAGATTGTGACTGCTGGTATTGTGGAGCTAGTAGAGAGAAATCTCAAAGGCTGGATTTATATACGACCCTAAGGAGAGAAGATGAAAAAAGTATTGCTTTTTATAGCAGTGCTCATTGGCCTCATTGCTAATGATAATATTATAATGTACAGCACTACAAAAAATGTGACGCCAAAGCAGATAGAGAAGGTTTTCCAAAAGGCTGGTTACAGTGTAGAGCAAAATAGGGATATGAATGGACCCTTTTTGAAGCAGTTTAAGCAGAGCGATTTTGATGTGTATAACCTTATGACTGTCTATTATCCCAAAATTGCGATGCAAATGGTAGTGCAAAATCCAGATAGTGGGATATTTGCGCCATTTAGTATTGTGATTTTCAAAAAAAAGGGGGCTAAAAAGCTCTATGCTGCGGTGCTTAGTGCCAAAGCCAAAGCTACTATTTTGGGACTCAAATTAAATACCAAACTGCTGCAAGAGTTGGAAAAAATTAATAGAGCCACGCTGCAAAAGGCTTTGCCAGATGCAAAAGAGGAGCATCTAGGTTATAAACCCAAAAAAGTCAAAGAGAAACTTTTGACAAAATTTAGCTTTGCAGTGGATCCAAAAGAGGCTTTGGATGTAAAAGATGAGGTGGAGATGATGATTGAAGATGGACTCAAACCCATTGGCTTTGTGATGGCAAATTTCAATGACTTCAACTACGATCTCAAAGAGGCTGGAAAAGATAGCTTCATCTTTTACGATACCTATTCGCTGTGCAAGCTCAAAGTGATTTATACCGTTGCCAAAATTCGCCCAGAGGCTGGCGTCTTTGCCCCTTGTACGCTAGCAATTTACCAAAAAAAGGGTG
>WGAX01000204.1 GCA_015494595.1 Nitratiruptor sp. | reverse complement strand
TTTTTATATCACTCCTCATCCCTGTAAAAAAGCCTACATACTGGGCAATCGCTATCCACATAATATTCATCGTAGCAAAGACTGCTAGCAAAATCCTAGCATAGTAATCTCTTCTTTGCTTAGTAGCGCGCTCCTCTTGCAATGTAGGATCATAGGGATAAGCGTTGTAGCCAATGGATCGAATCGTCTCGATGATTTTGGAGAGTTTTACCTCCTCTGGATCCCAAATCACTTTGGCTTTATTGTTGGTGTAGTTGATGCTGGCTTCTATGACACCGGGGAGTTTGTGCAATACCTTTTCATTGAGCCACACACACGCCGCGCAGTGAATGCCCTCAATGATGAGATTAATTTCATACAGCCCATCATCGCGCACCTTCACATAGCGCTTGATAAAGCCTTCCAAATCAAACTTCTCTAAATCGTCCTTTATCTCTTTTGCAGGCTCTAGCTTGGTATCACCCAGCTTTTCATAAAAGCTGTCCAACCCTTCGCTCTTTAACAGATGAAAAACTCCTTGGCACCCTTTGCAGCAAAAGTAATGCTCTCCATCTTTGATCATCACATCTTTATCAAACTCCAAATGGCAGTGATCGCACTTTACTTTAGACAAAAGACACCTCTTTTTTGATCTTTATAAATTTTTGTATATTCAGCTATAAGTCCATGCATAGCAATAAAGACACCAGCAGATGGATAGTATATAGCTTTAGTAATAGCTAGCATCAAATTGGCACTAGCTTCTGTTTTATCTATGCTATATGGCACCATCGCACCTGTAAAAACGATACACTTCTCTTTTACACTCTTTGCAACATATGCTGCGCTTAGAGCCATCGTATCAGTGCCATGCACCACAACAACACTTTGGGCTTTACTGCTCTTTATAGCCATAGTTAGGGCTTCTCTGTCGTTATCATCAAACGCTAGGCTATCTTTATATATCAATCCCTTTACAGCAATATCTAGATGTAAAGTTTGCAAAATCTCTTTGACTGCGCGGTTGTGCTTTGGAACTATGAGTCTGCCGGCAATGGGATCGTAAATTTTATTAAATGTTCCACCAGTATTGAGTATAATCACGCCAAACCTTTAAAGGAAGTGGATGCAAGAGATAATTATATATGTTTTTGTATTAGTCCTTTTTGAAATTTATGAGTCAATGTGGCAAGCTGGCTCCACACTGCAGCAAATCCTTGCCAATATCTACACTGAATATAAAAAGGGATTGCTTAGCTTCTTTTTCCACCATCCAACTTTTATCTACTCTTTGTATGTGGGGATAAAGTTTGATTTGAGTAATGTGTGGTTTTTGACTCTTCTATTTTTAAAATTTTTTGATATTGCTTTTAAACTTGTAGTAGTCCAAAAGATTGAAGAGAATAGACTTTCTGAAGTGCTGCCACTTGAGCTTACCACTCCCATTCCAAAATGGATGGGGTTTATGAATGTAATAATATACCCTATAATTCTTTATTTGGCGCTTAAGGTGTAAAGCCTGCGGCTTGAAACTACCTTATAATACACCTCCTCGGGCTCTACAGATACAATTCCTGGGCTATTCGTAGGGATAAGACCCTACGAAAGATTATTTATAAATTGCAGAGTAGTCGCCGTGGAAAGTTCTATTAAGCCAATACGCCACATTTTTAAAAGAGGCGTTTTTGTTGCCATCTTCGTTTTCAAGATTGTTTTTAAACCGAGTCGCAAAGCCTAGATGGTAGATGCCATCAAGCACGGTATTAATAGCATTGGCTCCATAAAGTCTTGTAGTGGCACCATCACCTTGGACTTTATGAAAACCGCTCTCCTCATTACCCTCGTCATCACCATGTAAAGTAACCCACTCTTGAGCGTAGTTTGTTACGAGGTAGTTATTAATCTCTTTGACATCGGCTACGCTAAGATAGTTATCTGTAGCCACTCCCGTCTCTTTGATCGCTTCTACAATAAGACGGTTCATAGCATCAGCACTTTTTGCACCCTCTCTAATATCTTCTGTAGATATTTTACGCTCAAGAGACTTGTCTTTGAAGATTATAGAAATAAAACTATCCAGAGCCGTACCGGTGCTTCCTTGGACTTCGTGATAGTTATTGTTTTTAAGCCGTCCAGCTTGCAAATCAGGTTG
>WGAX01000203.1 GCA_015494595.1 Nitratiruptor sp. | reverse complement strand
TAATCATTTGCACAAAATGCTCTTTGATAATAGCCAGTTTCACCTCTTCATCAATAAACTCTTTGCCCTCTTTTAGCTGATAGAAGATCCAAGGCTTACCAATAGCGCCTCTGCCTATCATCACTCCATCAGCTTTTGTAAAAGCTAAAACTTCCTGCGCTTTTTGGTAAGTAGTAATATCTCCATTAGCAATAACAGGAATAGTCACTGCACTCTTTGCCTCTTTAATCGCCTCATAATTAACCTTCGCCTTAAATCCTCCACTTCGTGTACGCCCGTGAAGAGTAATAAAATCAGCCCCAGCCTCTTGGGCTGCTTTTGCAATAGCTACAGCACTCTCTTCTTCAAAACCAATACGAGCCTTAACAGAGGTATAACTTTTATTGGAGTAGCGCTTGATTGTCTCTATAATTTTTTTAAACCTATCCAAATCTTTCAACAGCGCACTGCCGGCTCCTTGTTTTACTACTTTTGGCACAGGACAACCGCTGTTAAGATCAATCCCATCAATCCCATCTATCTCATTGAGCTTCAGTACTGCCTTTTTGACAATCTCCTCATCACTGCCAGCAATTTGCACAAAATAGGGCTCTTCTAGAGGAGATTTTTCTACCATTTTCAGAGTCTTATGATTTTGATACACAAGGGCATTGGAGCTAACCATCTCACTAATAGTCAAATCTGCTCCAAACTTTTTGACAACACTTCTAAAAGGCAGATCTGTATAGCCCGCCAAGGGGGCTAAGATAAAAAGGGGTTTTGAAAAGTCTAACTTCATTGAGCAAACATCTCTAAAGGATAGTTCTTACCACAATCTTTAAGCTCTAAATAGGCTTTATAATTTAAAAGCTCATCTTCATGAGTCGTTTCAAGATACTCTTTTGCCTTCTCAATCATCTCAAGATCAAGTAGCGTATACACATAAGCTCCTTCACTCTTTTCATCTTTATCTTTGAGATGCTCAAAAAGTTTCAATCGCTCATCCGGAGCCAAAACAGTTTTACAAGCTTTGGCTAAGGCAAGATAATCTTTTTCGCTCATCTTCATTCGTGACTCTTGTAAAATATACAAAATATCTTGATAGTGGAGGTGAGCTTCTTGATTTTTATAGTGCTCAATCAATATGAGCAGTGTTGGAAAAGTAAATACTTTGGCATACTCCTTAATCTTACTCATATCACTAAAACTGATATAAACTTCCAAGGCTTTTTGACATAGCTCCTGAGGATATTGGGAGCAGTTTTTTAAAATAACTCCACTAAAAGTAGGCTCTTTTTTTAATCTATTTTCATAATTTTTTACAAGAATAGGATTTGTGGAAGAGAGTACAAATCCCTCAATCTCTACATAGATTCCATTAGTAATATCTTTTAGATATTCCAAAGGCTTTTTCAGACGCTCATCTTTTATATCAATTTTAAAATCTTGCGGAACAATATGGGATTTGTCGCTTACCCTTCCCAAATTCTTCGCTTCATTCGTTTTATATTGATGCTCTTTAGGCTCTTTGAGAATTGCTTGAGCAAAGGATTTAATCAGTGTATCATAATCTTTTTTATAGCGTTTTAGTACCATAAAGTTGATAAAAGAGTAGTAAGCCATATGAAAAAAGGAGGCCAAAAACATAATAAACATAGGAATTACTACCCACATCGCCACTGGCAATGTTATAGGTACCCCAAAAATTTCCAATGTATATACTCTATCAATCTGCGAATAGACAAAACCTCCCAATAGTAACATTAATAAGATACTAAAAAAGATATACCTTTTAATTCTCATAAGCTCTCCTATTTATGGTATGGATGGTTATGTACAATACTTAATGCACGAAAAATCTGCTCTACCAATACTACTTTCGCAATCTTATGGCTCATTGTTAAAGGGCTTAAACTTAAACTCATATCACACTTTTGGATAAACTCTCGCTCAAATCCATATGCCCCACCAATAAAAAAGGCTATAACGCTATGCTTTTTAAAAATTTTGGCAAAGGCAAAACTATCTATAAGCTCTCCATTCGGATCCAAAGCGATATTGATTCCACTCTCTTGCATATGAGGTATTAAAATTTGGCTATAAATCTCTTTTGCTTGCTGTTTTTGGGCTTGGTTGATTTTTTTGTTAAAAAAGTTTTGTATCTTTATAGTAGCATATTTTTTACTATTTTTCACTAACTCCTGTACTAAAGCTTCATAACATTTATCATCTTTTTTGCCAATAGCATTGATAAAAATCTTATGCATATGTCAAAGCTTTGATGATTAAATCTGAGCCTATCGCTTTTTTCCAAATATTATCGATCTTATCAAACACTCTTACACCCCCAATAGCCACCACTCTATGTTGGGAAGCCCTTGCTATGAGAGAGAGACTCTCACCCAATACCACTTCTACATCTTTGGTAGCCGTAGCTCTATATGCCCCAAGACCAATATAATCAATCTCTAAATTATTAGCTTGCTTAACCTCTTCAATGGTATGAGTGCTTACTCCCACAATTTTGGCCTTTGCAAACTTTTTAAGAAGTATAATAGCCTCCTCTTTGCTATCACATCCAAAGAGCTCTTCAATCTTAGCTAAATCCTCTTGACCTATATGCACTCCATCACATAGCCTAGCTAATGCTAAATCATCATTAACTATAAGTACCCCCTCCCACAACTCCCTTAAGATTTTTAAACGCTCTTTTTTCTCCTGCAGTAAAGAGTGCTTATCCCTATACTGCATAATCTGGCAGTTGTAACTCTTGGCAATAGCCACAAACTCCTCTAAACTAAGCCCAAAGCGTTGCAGCAGATCTATATCGCACAAAGCATAAATGTCATCTGCCATTAAGCTGCCTCTTGGCTAAGAAGTTTTAGAAGATCTCCTACTGTCTTTTTCATCTGCGGACGCTCCACAATCATATCAATAAGTCCGTGCTCTAGCAAAAACTCACTTCTTTGAAACCCCTCTGGCAAATCTGCACCAATTGTCTGCTTAATGACCCTCTGCCCAGCAAAGCCAATAAGTGCTCCAGGCTCCGCCATAATAATATCGCCAATCATCGCAAATGAGGCGCTCACTCCTCCCATTGTGGGATCTGTTAACACTGAGATATAGGCTAATCCCTCCTCTGCTAGTTTTGCCAAAGCCGCGCAGGTTTTGCTCATCTGCATAAGACTAAAGGTGCTCTCTTGCATCCTTGCCCCTCCGCTAGCACTCACAATTACTAAAGGCTGGCGCTTATCAATAGCTCTATTGACTGCCCTTACAATCTTCTCTCCTTCAACTGAGCCAAGACTTCCCCCCATAAAGGCAAAATCAAAGACCACAATCTGGGTAGCAACTCCTTCAATAGTGCACTCTCCACTTATTGCTGAGCTTGGGCGTCCCGTCTTCTTTTTCCCCTCTTCAATACGCTTTTTATAGCTCTTTTTATCTACAAATTTCAGTGGATCTACCGGCTCTAATGAAGCATCATACTCCACAAAACTCCCCTCATCACACAAAATCTTTATACGCTCCTGTGCGCCGATACGAAAATGGTAACCACACTTTGGACAGACATTAAAGCGGTTTTGCACCTCTTTGTAATACATCAAAGCGTTACACTGGGGACACTTAATCCAGTGGCTTGGCTGCTCCTTCTTACTTGGCTGCGACTTTCTGATATTGAATAGATCACTTATTCCCATAGCAATCCTTTTGCACTATTTCACATATCTTATCAAAAACCTCTTGCTCTTTACTCAACACAATAGCACTCTTATCCACATAGCAATAAAGCCCCTGGGCTTGATGGAGCCCCGCTGCCACATCGTAATCACGAATCTTGCCAATAAAGATTACAAACTTCACATACCTCGCATAGGCTAAAGAGAGCGCTACTGCTCCGGGACTTCTAAACTTTAGTCCTACATCTTTTAGCTTTGCTACTACCTCGGCATTTGCATAGGCTTTTTCAAAAATGCCCACTTTTGCATTGTAGTTAACCCGTATATCTTTAAGTCTATTGTGCAACAGCGAGCCCTTTTTATAAAATCCATCCCACCTCACAAAAAACTCTGCCGTAGCGTAGTTGACAATAAAGGAAAAAAGTGTCTTACCCTGCTGTTGCAACGCGATAGAGGAGCCATAGTAGGGGAATGTGGAGAGCAGATTGTCGCTACCATCGATTGGATCGATAATAAGCACTCTCTCTCCCTCTCCCACCTCTCCTGCCTCTTCAGAGACAATTTTGCCATACTTTTGTAGTTTTGCTATAAAGATCTCCTCTGCAAAGAGATCTATTTTACTGGAGAGATCTC
>WGAX01000202.1 GCA_015494595.1 Nitratiruptor sp. | reverse complement strand
TTGTGCACTTCCTCCATACTTAATAACAAAAATCTCATCACGAAACTTTTTTATAAAGGGAAGGGCATCAAGAAGGGTCTGGACTGTTTGCATCTTTTTTTGCATAGTAATTCCTTTTATACTCATCTATTTTTAAAAAAATCTCCTCTTTTATATCTAGCTGCAGCTGCAACAAAGATAAGGGATAACCAAATTTTTGCAATTTTACTATATCTTTGGCTGTAACAAGTAAGGATGTAGGATGCTCTTTTTGAATAATTGCCTCTATTTCACTCTTGCTAAAGTAGTGGTGATCTGGGAAAAAGTAGTAAGGGGTATTTTTGGGAATAAAAGGCAAAAGTCTTTTAGGGTTGGCAATAGCGCTAATGAGCACCATTTTTGCAGTTGGATTTTGGATCGTAACTTTTCGCTTAAAATCTTTTCCCTCTTGTACTACCAAATCGGCATAGCGTAAAAAGAAGCGAGGCAGTCTATAAGCACCAAGAGGCAGGCAAAAAGGGTTTGGTGTATCAACATCAATAACTATATCAAACTTCTTATAACATTTATGAAAAGCATCATCCAAAAAGACAATATCTGCCCCTAGCCTTTTTGCCTCTTCAATTCCTTTAGCCCTATCCTCACTCACTATAACTGTAGCCTTAGGCAAAGCCTTGGCCATCATCACAGCCTCATCACCCGACTCCTTTACATCGCAAAGAATTTCGCCTCTTCTACTCACTACCAAAGTACCTTGGCTCTCTCTTCTATAACCTCGCAGCACAATGGCTGCATCTTTATACCTTTTTGCCAATTCAATCACAAAGGGACTCTTGCCGCTACCTCCTGCTACCAGATTACCCACACTCACAACTGCAACGCCAAAATCCCTTTTTTTGCATAGAAGTTTACGCATTGAAGAGATAAAACAATAGACAAAAGAGAGAGGAAGCAGAGGAAGCATAAGAGAGTAAAAAAGCCAAGAGGGTCTATAAAAGCCCTCCTCAAAAAAGCCAACTATCTTCTTGATTTGGCAACCTCTTTAATCTGCTCAATAACATAATAGACATCTTCATCACTGAGATTTGCGTGTATAGGAATAGAGAGAATTTGCTGAAAATTCCTAAGTGCTTTTGGATAGTCATTAATGCGTAAATTATATTTTTGTTTATAATAGCTTAGCAGATGCAAAGGAATATAGTGCAGTCCCACCTCTACCCCTCTTTTATAAAGCTCTCTGGCAAAAGAGTCTCTATTTTTATCAATTTTAATAATAAAGAGTGCATAGCTGTGCTCTCTAACCTCTTTGGGCAACTCAATATGGGGTGTATTACTTAATTCTTTATGATAAAGCGCAGCAATCTCTTTACGGCGTTTGATAATAGCATCATTTTTCTCCAACAAAGCTATATTAAAAGCTGCATCAAAATTGCTCATCCTATAATCTAAACCAATATCCACCACATCGTACACATATCCCAAACCCCCATCTTCACTCCACTCATTTTTAACTATGGCATTATTGCGCAACAGCCTTGCTCTTTCATTGAACTCTTCCTGAAATGTGGTTATCATTCCTCCATTACCTAAAGGAAATTGATTATGAGGATTGAAGCTAAAAATAGTCATCGCTGTTGGATAGGATCCAATGGCCTTACCTTCATAGGTAGCTCCCAAAGCGTTAGTAGCATCTTCAATAATCATAATGCCGTAGTGCTCAGCAATCTCCATTAATCTTTTTAAATCGGTAGGCTGGCCTGCAACATAAGAGACAATTACACCTTTGAGCTTTTTACTTCTGTTTTTTGCCAGATATTTCTCCAATTCATCCAGATCAATATTGTAATCATCAAGATCAATATCGATAAAAATAGGCTCTGCATCAAAGTGGCGTACCACTTCAGGCACATTGGGATAGGCATTGACACTACATATAATCTTATCTCCTCTTTTTAAATCCATAGTAGTCATTGCCAGATGCAAAGAAGCCGTCTCGTTACAAGTAGCTATGGCATAGGCACTTTGAGTATATTTACATAACTTATCTTCTAAAATACTCTCTTTTTTTTGAGACTCTAAAGCGTTTATAATCTCTTCTGATTCTTTTTTATCTATTTGCATTCCAAAAAGAGGCACCCGTTTCATTGCTTGCTCCTACCTTAAAAAAATTTCTTAAATTATACTAAATTCATACTTAATTAAATCTTTTATATATAATTCGAATCTTTAATAATATGAGACAACCTTAAATACCAAAAACTAGTTGCAATCAACTTCTTGTTTTGCCAAGAGCTCTAACTCTTTACAACTAAATCCAGCTCTTTTTCTAGCCTCTATATTCAAAAAACCTTTTGAACGTCTCGTTTGGGGATAGACTCTCTCTATTTGCCTAAAATACTCCTCTACACTATCTTCAATTCCCTCTTTTTCACATGCCCATTGAAACCAAAAATCCCCCTTTTGTACATGCCCCACCTCTTCATCTAAAATGACTTCCAACACCTCTATCATCTTTTTAGCAAACTCATCCGGATATCTTTTAAGCTTTTCAATAATCTTTGCATTTGCATCAAGTCCATTAGCCTCTAAATAACGAGGTACTACACTCATTCGGCCTAATAAAGTAGGTGTATGCAATGCTGCCTCAAAAAGAGCTTGATGCACAGGAAAATCGGAGTATTTATAACCAAGCTCTGCTAAAAGGCTTTCTATCATAAGAAAGTGTCTACACTCATCTGCTGCTACTTCAATCCAGTCATTATAAAACTGCATAGGCATATTCCTAAATCTATAGGTAGCATCCAGAGCCAAATCGATTGCACTATACTCAATATGTGCAATGGCATGCAAAAAGATTGCTCTTTGCTCTTTACTGAGTAAAGCTCGCCTCTTGACAACCTTTTGAGGCTTTACAATTTTACAAATTGCAGCATAAGAGGGCTTGCGCCATATCTTTGTAGAAGTTATATGACAAAAATCCAGATTTGGAAAAAGTGCATAAAATTTGTTAAACTCTTCTATCTTTTTGTGAGGATCGCTGATGCGCAAAATCCTCTCAAGCCAAGAGAAAAATTCCATTCTTTACCTTTAAGGAGTCAATTTGCAAATACAGATGCAGCCTATGGGCGAATACCAAACCAATTGCTATATTGTAACAATTAATAACAAAGATTTTATAGTAGATCCAGGTATTGGTGCTACAAAATGGGTAATGGAGCACGCTAAAAATCCTGTGGCAATTCTTAACACCCATGGACACTTTGATCATATATGGAGCAACGCCGAGCTGCACTCTTTGCTACACATCCCAATTATTATCCATAAAGATGATGCATTTTTTTTACAAATAGATCAATTCGGCATCAATATTCCAAAAAGCAATCCTGACATTGTAGTAGAAAATGAGGAGCCTCTAGAGATTGCAAGAGAGAAGATCCGCTTTTTACACTTTCCAGGGCACACACCCGGTAGCTGCATAATAGATTTTGAGCAAATTTGGTGCAGCGGAGATTTTATTTTTCGTGGTAGCATCGGCAGAGTAGATTTTCCCTACTCCAATCCCCAAGCTATGAAAGAGAGTCTCAAGCGCTTTAAAGCCCTTCCATTTGATAAGCCAATCTATCCCGGTCACGGAGAGCCTACCTCTATCAAAGAGGAGCAGCGCCATATAGACTACTGGCTAAAAGTATTATGAGTTTTGAATCTCTTCCAGCAGCTTTGGCAGCTCCTTAATAGAATCTATCAAAAAATCTGGCTGGGCAAGGAGCAAATCTTGAGGTTTGAATTTACCCGTTTTTACCATTACAGCCCTAAGCCAGCAGGCTTTTGCTCCTATTATATCGCTATGTATATCATCGCCCACCATCACGACCTCATCTTTGCTAAGCCCCATACTCTTAATAGCCAAAGAGAAAAATTCACAATTTGGCTTGCCAAGCACTTTTGCCTCTTTAGCGCTAGCATACTCCAAACACTTTACAAATCCCCCAGCATCTAAACTTAAGCCATCTTCATCTTTAAAGTAGCGATTAATATTGGTAGCCAAAAAACCTGCCCCACTTTCTAAAAGTCTAAAGGCTTGATTAAGAGCATCATAAGTGAAGTTTTTATAGGCATCACATACCAATACAAAATCTTTGCCACTTCTCTCAACCAGATACTCTTTTGCCTCCTGTGTAGCTATAACAAACGCCTTGGCATCTCGTGATTGCAAGAAAAGCTTAGCAGCGCTAAGAGCTGTAAAAATCTCCTCTTTTTTTAGCTCAAATCCCATATCTACTAATCTTTTATGGAGCGTATCAGGAGCCACTCTGCTGGTATTTGATAAAAATCTTACTTTATACTTAGCTTTTAGCTCACTCAAGGCCTCTATAGCCCCCTCAATAACTCTCTCACCCTCATACAATACCCCTCCAATATCAAGCAGTACTCCCTTTATCACCTCATCCTCCTTAATCTCACATATACTCGCTTTGGCGCAGGATAACCCTCAACGGTTTTAGTAGGATCACTGGGATCCAAAAAATCCTCCAGACTCTCACCCAAAATCCAAGGGGTCTTTCGCTGCTCATTAGTGGTAGTTTGCATAGTTTTTAGCATCTCAAACTCCAATCCTGCCTTTTGAGACCAGTTTTTTAGGGCAGCAATAGTTGGCACAAAGTGCACATTTGCTATTTTGCTATAGGTTTTGGCCGGACACAAAGCTACTGGCTCCTCTCCTTCAATATAGAAACTATCCAAAAATATCTCTCCCCCCTCTTTCAAACCAGCCTTAAGCCATTTGAGCATAGCAACTGGATCGCTTCTATGATAGAGCACCCCAAGACAAAAAATTACATCAAACTTTTTGGGATAGTATGGCAGATGCTCTACACCCAAAAGCTCATAGGTAATATCTGCTTCAATAAAATGGTTAATAAAATCAAACTGGGTTTTAAATAGCGGTGATGGATCAAAACCGGTAATGGAGAGTGGCTGAAACTCCAACATCCTAAACATATAGTAGCCGTTATTGCACCCAACATCTGCCACATCTTTACCCTCTAAATTCATAAAAGGGCGCAAAAGATTATATTTAATGTAGCTTCTCCACTCACTATCGATAAATGTATCTAACACTTCAAAAGGCCCTTTGCGCCAAGGACGCATAGCCCAAGCTGTTGTTTTGACAAACTCTTTCTTTTTTTCGTCCACCTCCGCTTCAATAGTGATAACATCGCCCAAGCTCACTTTGGCATCAATTTGTGGCAAAAGCTTCAATCGCTCTCTTAATGGTGCAATATTTTTCCATTGCAACCAATTTTGGCGCTCTTTTTTTATTGCTTCTATATCCATTCTTTCTCTTTACGCTACAATTTTTGACAAATTATATCAAAGAGGTGTAATGCATATTATCTGTGCCACCAAGACAGAAGCGATACCGCTTATCAAAGCTTTGGATCTAAAACATCTTGCATATAAACCCTTTACTATATATCAAAATCTCAATCACTCTCTTATTATCAGCGGTATTGGAATGATAAAAGCAGCCGCAGCCACTAGCTATCTCCTAAGCCAAAAAAAAGATGCTGTATGTAACATCGGCTATGCAGCTGGTAAAGAGGTAGGAGAGCTCTTTTACATCCACAAAATTATCAACCACTGCAATAACAAAGTTTTTCATCTACCAAAAAGCCCCTCTTTACCCAACAGAGCCTGTACCACTTTTGCCCTGCCCCAAACCACCCCATCAAAAACCTTAGCCGATATGGAGGCAGCTGGCATCGCAGAGATTACCAAAGCTTTCAAACAGCCTTTGTGTGTGCTTAAAATTGTAAGTGATAACTTTGATCCAGACTCTTTTTTACAAGATGCCCACTTTATAGAGAGACATTTAGATGTAATATTAAGCCAAATTGAGCTACAATCTGCCCAAAATTTTTAAAGGCAGCCTATGAGTTTACAAAAGAGCGCTACAGTTGTTGCAAGTGTGGTAGCAGCTATTTTGGTAATTATCAAGCTAGTAGTAGGCATTATGAGCGGCTCTGCTGCAGTGCTAGCTAGTGCAATTGATTCAATACTAGATATTGCCGTATCACTGTTTAACTACTTTGCAATCTCAAAAGCAGAAAAGGCTCCAAGCAAAAAGTTTAATTACGGTCTTGGCAAGATTGAGGCGTTGGCAGCTGTTATTGAGGGGACAATTATTACAATCTCAGGGCTTTTTATCTTCTATAAAGGGGCTATCAATATCATTAAGCACAAAGAGATTGGCTATTTGCAAGACTCTATTTTTGTAATGGTTGTCTCTATAATACTTACAGGCGCACTAGTACTTTATCTCAACTATGTTTATAAAAAGACGCAAAATATGGTTATCAAATCGGATGCCCTGCACTATAAGACCGACCTCTTTAGCAACTCTGCAGTTTTACTCTCTTTAGCCCTCATCTACTTTACAGGGTGGCACTGGATTGATGGAGTGTTTGGTATTGCAATAGCAATCTACATTATCAAAGAGGCGTATGAGCTCATTAAAGAGGGAACACTTATGCTTTTAGATATTTCTCTAGATGAGGATATAGTAGAAAAAATCAAGCACATTATTAGCAGCCAGCCAGAAGTGACAGGATTTCACTACTTAAAAACACGCAGAAGCGGTAACACCAATTTTGTAGATGTGCATGTGGTCTTTACACCAGATATATCGCTTATGGATGCTCATAGAGTATCAGATAAAATCGAAGAGGAGATTAAAAAGCTTGATCCCAAAAGCGAGTGGTATATTGTTATTCATCTCGATCCTTATGACGATTCACCCCATAGCGAGTAGGAAAAAGCCTACCTCGCAAACTCTACTGCTCTATTTTCTCGTATTACATTTACTTTAATCTCCCCTGGATACTGTACGCTCTCCTCAATCTCTTTTGCTATCTCTTTTGCTAAAAGTACTGCTTCATTATCAGTAATAAGATCTGCATTGACAATCACTCTTACTTCTCTTCCTGCATTAATTGCATACGCTTTTTTCACTCCAGATTTTGCCAATGCAATCTCTTCAATAGCTTGAACCCTTTTTAAGAAAGCCTCCAACACCTCTCTTCTAGCCCCAGGTCTTGCAGCACTCAGGGTATCAGCTGTACAGACTGCAGCTGCCTCTATACTTTTTGGCTCTTCGTGACCGTGATGCGCATAAATTGCATTGATTACCTCATCAGGCTCCTTATAGCGCCTACAAATATCTGCCCCAAGATCAACATGACTGCCGGAGTACTCATGCGTCAAAGCTTTACCAATATCGTGTAAAAGACCGGCTCTTTTAGCCAATATCTCATCACCTCCCATCTCAGCTGCCATAATGCCAGCTAGATGCGCCACTTCTAAAGAGTGGCCAAGAGCATTTTGTCCATAGCTTGCTCTAAACTTGAGTCTGCCTATAAGTTTCACAAGCTCTGGATGGATCTGGCCAATTCCTAGCTCCATAACAATATTCTCACCCTCTTCTAAAAGCTGCTCATCAAACTCCTCTTTTACTTTCTCATAGATCTCTTCTATACGAGAGGGTTGAATCCTACCATCTTCTACCAATAGCTCAATAACTCTTGTAGCTATTGCCCTTCGATAGAGATTAAAAGAGCTAAGCACTATAGCATTTGGCGTATCATCAATAATAATATCAACTCCCAACAGCATCTCCAAAGCTTTAATATTACGCCCCTCTTTACCAATAATACGCCCTTTTATATCATCGCTTGGAATGCTTACTGTATTAATAAGTCTCTCTGCAGCAAACTCTCCTGCAAAACGGGTAGTGGCTTGAGCAATGATATAATTTGCTTTTCTTTTTGCCTCTCTCTTTGCCTCCTCCTCATATTTTCGCACAATATTGGCAATCTCTGCTCTAGACTCCTCTTCTACCTTTTGCAAAACCAAAGATTTAGCCTCTTGCATCGTTAGCCCTGCTTGGGTTTGCAAAGCCTCTAACACTTCATTATATTTTTGCTGATACTCCTCTTTAAGCCTCTCATACTCCTTTTTGAGCCTATTAACCTCCTCTTTTGCCTCTTTAATCTCCTGTTTCTCAAAGGTTATATGTTTAAGCTCATCTTTGAACATCTGTTTCAAAGAGAGCTCTTTTTCCATCAACTCATTAAAGCGCTGCTCATACTCTCTTTTTAACTCATCAAGCCTCTCTTCATACTGCCTTTTGGCAGCAATCTCTACCTCTTTAGCTTTGACTTGAGCATTCTTCAGCACAATTTGAGCTTCATGCTCAATAGCTTTAGCCTTTGCTTGCGCCTGCTCTTCATAAATCTTAAATTTCTCTTTTTCCCATTTTTTTGCTATAAAATAACCTGCAGCGCCGCTTACGATTGCTGCAGAGCTTCCTACCAATAGCTCTACCCACATCACTATCACCTCTTATAAATATTTCTTTTGGGGTAATAAGTATATCACCTTGTACATCGTAACTATCAGTAACAATCTGCTTTGTTAAGCACTTTTGGATCTGTACAAATACAACTATTGGTCTATATGCAAGGGATGCAAAAAATCTATCATACATCCCTTTGCCAAACCCAACTCTTCTAAAATCCCCATCTACCCCGATAACGGGGATAATAGCAAGATCAATTTTAACTGCAAAAAAGGAGTTTAAGGGCTCATAAATCGCAAACTTTCTCTTTTGTAAAGGTAATCTGAATTTTACCATTCTAAAGCTTGGAGCTTGCATAAATGGCACAAATATATTCCATTCCCCCCTTTTAGCAAAAACTTCTCTAAGTTTTGGCTCATGTTTCATCGCTACAAAAGCCAAAATATTCTTTGCTCCCACCAATGCTATAACTTTTTTTACTCTTTGATCTACAACTCTCTCCTTTATCCTCTTAGCCTTCACACCCAAAAGCTTCTTTTTACACTTTTGACGAAAGAGATCTTTTTCAAAACTCATATTAAGCCTCTATTAAATATAATTGCTCATATATTACAAAAAAAGGATAACAATTTGAAAAGAGTCTACTATATAGTAGGAGTATTGCTTCTACTTCTTTTTAGTGGTTGTGAGAAGAAGGAGAAAAGAGCATCACAATCTCATACCAAAGCCCTCTCCTCTTCTTCGCAAGCTTCATCTGCTGCCGTTTTGCAAATATCTGATAACAATAATACAACTATAGCTTTTACCTTGCAAAATGATACCCTGCAAACATCCCTTCACAATGATATAGTACTACTCTTTCTATTTACCTCTTGGTGTCCCTCTTGCAAAGCCCAGATCCCTGAGCTTAAAGAGCTAAAAAAAAGATTCCCAGATATTGCTATTATCGGTATTCCCCTTAATAAAATAGAAGATATAACAACTTTTGCCAAACATTATGGTATTGACTTTTTTCTTTCAACTAGCTATAAAACAAATACCCTATTAGGTGAAAAACTGTATAGGTATATTAAGGCCCCAGCAAGCAATCCTGTACCTGTGACAATTATTTTACATAAAAATAGATACTTTAGACACTATCTTGGGGCAGTACCTTTAGCAATTTTGCAAGCAGATATACAGATATTAAAGGAAGAGTAGATGTTTGGATTTATAAAAAGAGCTCTAAAAAAGACAGTAAAAAATCTTGAAGAAGGGGTCCAAAAGAAGAAAAAAGAGGCTAGCAAAGAGGAGATAGAAGAGCTTTTGATCGAAGCAGATGTGGATTATGACTTAATTGAAAAAATCCTTGCCTCTTTACCCTCTAAGATTAATAGGGTTATGCTAAAAAATGAGCTGCTCTTTCTCTTTCACACTCCAAGGATCAAAACCCCAGAGGTAAAACCCTTTGTAGAGCTTATTATTGGTGTCAATGGAGCTGGCAAAACTACCACTATTGCCAAATTAGCCCATCTTTATCAGCAACAGGGCAAAAGTGTAATTGTAGGAGCTGGCGATACCTTTAGAGCAGCAGCTATTGAGCAGTTAACACGCTGGGCAGATAGGCTCAATATCCCAATAGTTGCCACCAAACAAGGACACGATCCCTCAGCTGTAGCTTACGATACTATTGCCAAAGCAAAAGCCAAAAATTTTGATAATGCCATCATCGATACAGCAGGAAGATTACATACCCAAAGCAACTTGGCAGAGGAGCTTAAAAAGATTGTTAGAGTATGCAATAAAGCAATGGAGGGAGCTCCTCACAGAAAACTTTTAGTGCTTGATGGCACACAAGGCAGCTCCACGATTAATCAAGCCAAAGTCTTTGATGAGATGGTGGGAGTTGATGGTATTATTGTCACTAAACTTGATGGCACAGCAAAAGGGGGAGCACTGCTTAGCATATCTAATGAGTTAAAGCTGCCAATTCTTTATGTAGGCACCGGCGAAGGTGTAGAAGATTTGGCAGTGTTTGATCCAAATGAGTATGTAGATGCAATATTAGATGCGATATTTGAGTAATGGCAAAGAAAAAGAGTATTTTTGAGTGCCAGGCCTGCGGCTACAAGAGCAGCAAATGGATGGGCAAATGTGTCAACTGTGGAGCGTGGGATAGCTTTGTAGAGCTCTCACAAAGCAAAATAGCAGCACAAAAAGGCTCCCAAACCCCTCCATCGAGTCCCATTATTCCCATTACCCAAGTAAGCGAAGAGAAAATTGAGCGTATGCCTACCAGAATGGATGAGCTTGATCTTGTATTGGGGGGAGGGATTGTGTATGGATCCCTTATTTTGGTGGGAGGAAGCCCGGGGGTTGGTAAATCTACACTTTTGCTTAAAGTGTGTGCCAATCTAGCCATAGAGGGTAAAAAGGTGTTGTATGTGAGTGCAGAGGAGTCAGCCTCACAAATTAAGATGCGCGCCAATAGGATCGGAGCAAATGCTGAAAATCTCTATCTCTTTAACGAGCTTGTTTTAGAAAATATTGTAGCAGCATTGGAAAAGGAGAGTTTTGATCTCTTAGTCATTGACTCCATTCAGACAATATATTCTCAAGAGATAGCCTCTGCTCCGGGGAGTGTCTCACAAGTGAGAAGTGTAACTTTTGAGTTGATGCGTATTGCCAAAGAGAAAAAGCTTCCTATATTTATTATTGGACATATCACAAAAGAGGGCTCTATCGCAGGACCTAGAATTTTGGAGCATATGGTAGATACAGTGCTCTACTTTGAAGGAGACAGCTCAAAAGAGCTACGAATTCTTAGAAGCTTTAAAAACAGATTTGGCAGTATCAGTGAAATTGGCATCTTTGAGATGACAAAAAAGGGGCTGGTGAGTGCCAAAAATATCGCTAAGAGATTTTTTCAAAGAAAGAGTGCTACTGTAGGCTCTGCTGCAACAGTGGTGATGGAGGGTAGCAGACCATTGATTTTGGAGGTGCAGGCTTTGGTAGCAGAATCTGGCTATCCAACGCCAAAAAGAAGTGCCACAGGCTTTGATGCCAATAGGCTTACAATGCTTTTGGCACTTTTAGAAAAAAAGCTAGAGCTTCCCTTTAATCAGTATGATGTGTTTGTCAATATCGCAGGAGGCATCAAAATCACTGAAACTGCAGCAGATCTTGCTATAATTGCAGCAATTCTTAGCAGCTTTCGCAACCGTGCCTTAAGTGAGGAGACAATATTTTTGGGCGAAGTTGGACTAACGGGAGAGATTCGCGATGTTATGATGCTAGATAACAGGCTTAAAGAGGCAGCCTCCCAAGGCTTTAGCAAAGCAATAATCCCCTCTAAACCTATTGAATCACACCCTATTAAAAGCTATATTGTTGATAGCGTAGAGAAGATTGTAGAGTGGATGTAAATTAAAAAAAGGAGTCTTTATGAAAGATAACTGCAAAGCCCATATAGCTATGGAGGAGCGATATGCAAGGCTTGAAATCGATTATGATAGTGTAGAGGAGAAGAAAAAGATATGCAATCTCGTTAACGATCTTATTGTTAAGCACCACATATCACCCCAAATTACCGTTGAGCCAAAAACGGTAGAGAGCGGAGAGTATGTGATTGAGTTTCACGACGATTATGACAAAAAGGCGGGAGAGTTTTTTGAGGAGCTTTTAGATAAACTCAATATTAATCGATGTGATTGAAAGGAAAAGCGATGAAAAAGAAAATTGCGATTGCCATAGCTCTTAGCAGCTCCTTATTGGCAGTAGAGCTGGATATAGGTAGAGGAGTTTTTCATTACAAAAGCTCTTTAGCCTCAATAGTGAGCGCAAATTGTAAACTCGATATTACTACTTTGACACTACGCGGCCGAGATATTGCACTTCCTTATAATTTGCATCTTAACTACTCTCTTGAGCTGTATAAAAGTAAAAGGCTTGACAAGCTTACTACCTTTTTTGCCAAACCTTTGACATATGAGTGGCCATTTTTTGGCTCAATAGATAACGCAATAGAGAACTACACCCCTCTTACTACTCCTACAGACTATAAGATTAGAGGAATAGATTTTAATATAGCTCTCCTCTACCCTTTACTCAATCAAAATGGCTTTTTTATAAGTGCCGGAGTGAATGGGGGAATCTCTATGCCTTTTATGAAGATGGATAACCCTATGCAAGCCCTTAAATTGATGCTTACTACACTTAAAACCACCAAAACCCGTATGACAACCTATAAAATAGGTCCTGCTCTGCAGATACAATATAGTTATGAGAATATGGATATTTCTGGATTTTTAGCATACAATTATCAAACTGGATCCATACGCAACAGTTTCATAGACTCTTCGGCTGATATTGATGGCTCCAATACCCTCTTTGATCTAGCCTTTGCGTATCACTTTACCCCTCATATAGCAGCACACTTAGGATTTAGTTACAAAAAATGGGATACTGACGATATAGATGTGACTTTGCTTAAAGCCTTCTCTTTTCATACTACTGCATTTCACAACGACTTCAGTATCAAAAACTTCTACTTGGGAGTCTCTTATAACTTCTAGACTCCCTTACCAATCTAGATATAAAAACAAAGAAGAGAGGAAGTAGTTTGCTGCAAACACTGTCATTGCTGCATAGACCACTGCTTTGGTGGTAGCTAATCCCACTCCTCTCGCTCCTCCACTTGTAAAATAGCCAATATATGTACCAATAATACTAATAAGGTAACCAAACACTGTGGCTTTAATAATACCTGTGCCAATATCGCTAAATTCTAAGTAGGTAGTAATAGTGTTTTTATACTCTGTTGGATTGACATCAAGAGCCAAAGTGGAGATCAGATAAGCTGCAATATTGCCCAAAAAGACAAAAATAATAACTAAAATCGGTGTAGAGATGGTAGAAGCAACAATGCGAGGAATAAGCAGATACTTCTTGCTATCTACTGCCAATGTGTCAATAGCATCAATCTGCTCAGTCACCCGCATAGTACCAAGCTCAGCAGTCATTGCACTAATAGCACGCGATACCAGCATCAAAGCCCCAAACACAGGACCGAGCTCTTTTGAGATAGAGACAAATATAGTATACCCCATAAAACTCTCTGCCCCAAACTTGTGAAATCCATGGTAGAGCTGAATAGCCTCTACCAATCCAGTAAAAATTGCAGTAAGGGCAATGACAAAAAAGGAGCCCACCCCTATAATCTCAATCTGCTGCAAAGTCTCCTTAATCCGGTAGGGAGGCTTAAAAAAAAGGGGCAAAAGCTTTATTTGAAACAGTACAAATGCTCCAAAACGCTCTAACAACTTATAAAATTTTACTACAGGCAACCCAAGATAGTATAACAACTTTTGCATTGTAAACCTTGCTATAATTTGATGATATTTTAGCATAAAGGCTTTGTAATGATTGGTATAGATATGGTTAAAATTGCCAGAATTAAAAGAATGGTAGATCGATTTGGCAAAAAAGCGTTAGAGAGATTTTTGAATGAGAGTGAAATCAAAGAGGCAAAATCGATACAAACAGTAGCTGGCTACTGGGCAGCAAAAGAGGCAATCGCAAAAGCGCTGCAAACTGGCATAGGAAAGGAGCTAAGTTTTAAAGATATTACCATCTACAAAATCAATGGTGCTCCACACTTTCATTTAAGCAAAGAGAAAGAGCAAGCATTTGGTATCACCCAAAAAGCTCTCTCCATCACTCACGAAGCTGAATACGCCATTGCTGTAGCAGTTGTCATACGCTCAACCCCCACCAGTAAATCCTAAAAATTCGATTTTATCACCCTCTTTTGGTTTAAAGCTCTCCCACTGCTCTTTTTTAACTATCTGCATATTTACAGCCACTGCCATTACTCTATCTTCAATATGTAGTTGATGCAAAATATCCTTGATAGTGCTATTTGGCGCTATCTTCTTTTTTTCTCCATTGATTGTTACCAACAATACACTCTCCTTTTGTAAAGCTACTAAGATATTTTGCCACCAAAAATCTATGTTTAGCGTAAGCGAGCTGGCAAGGATTCATTCCTAAATTGTTTTTAATATTGGCATCTGCTCCAAGTTTAAGCAGCAAATCAATCATCTTCACATCCCCCATATAGGCAGCCTGATGCAAAGGGGTGATGCCATAGTGGTTTTTGGCATTGATGTCGGCATTGTGAGATAAAAGATATTTGACAATTTTAACTCTTCTTTGTCCTACTGCATAATGCAAAGGACTCATACCATTATTATCCTCATCATCCACATCCGCACCTTGTGCCACTAAATAGCGTACAATTTTGAGATTGCGCATCTTCACTGCCATAATAAGAGGCGTAATGCCAGCTTTGGAAGCCTTTTCTATATCTGCTCCAGCAGCTACAAGCTCTTTGACTTTGGATAAATTACCCTCATAAATAGCTTCATGCAGTTTTGTCCAACCATTAACACTATCTGCTAAGAGATTGCAAAGAAGCAGTCCTACTATTACTATCTTCATCATTCCAACTCCTTTGAAGTCATTATAGCAAAAAATTATCCTTTAATAAAACTTACCATTTTAAAACGCTCACCCATCTGATTGGGGGCTATGAGGATCTTGACTTTTTGCATCTGCTGCCAATAGATCTCATACCCTTTTGTTTGTAAAATCTTTTCTAAAAGCTCCATTATCCCAAAATCAATCAAAGCACTTGCTTGAGTTTTGTAAGCCTTTTTTTGCATACCACTTGCTTCAAATGCATCAATAAGGTAAGCAAAATTTACATCATAGGTAAGATCGCTTTTTTTAAAAAGCTTTTTTAAATCCACCTCTTCATCAAAAAAGGGATAGACTTGGTGCTTGGTGTAGATACGCAAAGAAAACTCATTCCTTGCAAACTCCTCACCATAATCAAAAGTAACAAACTCACATTTATCGAAAGCTCTATTAATTGATGCTGCAAACTTCTCATACCCTACGGCTACTTCTCCTTTTTCAAAACCATACCTCTTTGCAATTTCCAAAACTCTCTCATCAGCCTCTTGCCAAACAATCTCAAAATCCTTCACATAGGCCATCTTGCCTTTGAAAAAAAGCTCACAAGCAAAGGCATCAAAAATCTCATTGGCTACCACAAATGCCTCTTTGGCTCGTATCTCATCTAATGATTTGTAGTGCTCTAGCTTTATAGCATCCCCAAAGCTTTGAGCAAAATAGTCTCTTTGGGCTCTTTGCAGATGCTCAAAGGGCTCAATAATGGCAAAACTAAGGCTTTTTATAAGTTTTGGATCGAATGTGTAGAGAAATTGCACAATATCCGCTAAAAGATAGCCTTGATGAGCACCAATTTCAACAATTTTTGCATTGGAGCTTAATTGGCAAGATTGGATATTTTTGTAGATATAGTTTGCAATTGCTCCTCCAAAAAGCGGTGTAGTACTTACTGCAGTAAAAAAATCTCCCTTTTTTCCAATCTCTTTAAAACTACTATAGTAGCCATCTTTACTATAGAGCCATTCGTTGAAAAACTCACTAAAACGCATCTTTTACCTCTTTGTATAGCTTTAATAGGAGTAACTGTTTATCAATAGCATAAAGTTGAGGCTCAATCTTTTTAGTCTGCAGTGAATTTTTCATAATGGCTACATCATACTCTGTTTTTTCGCCACTCTTATATTTTTGGAGTGTATCTTTATAAAGTTTTCTATAAAGTGCCAAATCCTCTGCAGCTAAAGCAATTTTTTGCTCAATAATTTTTAGTTTCTGTAACTGCTGGAGAAAAAAATCATTTTTTTCCCTTTTTGCTTGCAATAACCCTACTCTTGCCTTAAGATAAGCTATTTTAGCCAACTCTACATTACGCAAAGCATTTATATCAAATAGTGGCATACTTACTCTCACACCATAGGTATAGAAATGATCTACATAGTTATAATCTGGAAAATAGACACTCCCTTGCATTTTCTGATAGGTATAACTCCCAAAGAGTGAGATAGTGGGCAAATAGCGCGCTATACTCATAAATTTATAGTGCTTTTTAGCTTCAATATCTTTTGCAATTTTTTCTATAAAAAGATTTTTTCTCATAAATTCCTGCTTCGTAAGCAAAGAAAATGTTGGCAAAGGCAGAGTATCTGGATCAATATCACTTAAATCTTTAATCCCCCTTTTTACCTCTGCTATCTTCTCTTTTAATTCCAACAACCTCAAAGCAGCACTATTTTTTTGTACAATTGCACTATCCAAGTATGTACTATCCAACTCTTGATGCAAAAACTGCTCTTTTTTGATAAGCACATCAAGTTTTGCATTTTTAAGCAGAAGCTTTGCTCTTTTTTCTTGCAGTTTCAAGCGTCTATAAGTGTAGGCAAGCTCTAAAACTTTAAAAATTAAGGAGCGCTCTTTTAACTTTACACTAAGTAAAGAGCTTTTTTTCACAGCATTTGCATATAAAATAGCTTTATAGATTCCTCCACTTTTAAATATTGGCTGATTCACAGTAATACTAAAAGATTCAAAGAGCTGATTGGGGTATTGATCCCCTTTTTGGTAACTATATTGCATCTCAATAGGATTGATCCAACTATCGTGAAGCTTTTTTGCCTCTATAATAGATTGCTCTCTATCTAAAGCTAAATCCTTTTTTTGCAATGCAGAGAGTAGTGTATCATCAGCACCTAAATTTATTGCCAAACAAAAGTATATTGCTCTTTTTATCAATGCCATTTCTTAATCTCTTCTAAAAAGTGCTTCCAACTCTTCATCGCTCATTTTCCCTATCCAACTCTCACCCACATTTACACTTAAATTTTGCAACTCCTCTTTGGATTTTATCATTTTATCGATCTTTTCTTCAAAACTGTTTTTTGTAATAAATCTAAAGACATTAACATTTTTTCTCTGTCCTATTCTAAAGGCTCTATCTGTGGCTTGATTTTCAACAGCCGGATTAAACCACAAATCGTAATGGATTACATTATTTGCGGCAGTCAAATTGAGCCCCACTCCTGCTGCTTTCAAAGATAAAATAAAAATCTTTTTGCTCTCATCTTCGTTAAATTCTTGAATAAGCGCATCCCTTTTTGCTTTTGAAAGCTCTCCTTTAAGATACAAAGGCTTTACAAAAAGCTCATTTTCGATCATCTTTTCTAAAATATCCCCCATTTTTGTATATTGGGTAAAAATAAGCACCTTCTCATCTCGCTCTAATATAGTATTTAAAAGCTCCATCAAAAGCTGGCTTTTTCCAGATAGTTTACTATCAATGGCAAAACTCTCATCAAAATTTCTTGGATGGTTGCAAATTTGCTTTAGTGCAATTAAAAGCTTAAAAATTAAACCGCTTCTCTCTTTAGGTTCACTCTTTTTAAGCAAATCCAAACTCTCTTGCAAAAAGCTCTCATAAAGCGCAGCTTGCTCTTTTTGCATAGTTGCATACTCATCAATAACAATCTTTTGGGGTAAGTCGTTTATAATAGATTTATCTGTTTTAAGTCTTCTTAGCATAAAAGGAGCCGTAATATTTTTAAGTCTTTTTGCAACTTCACTATTTCTATTTAACTCAATCTCTTTTGCAAACTCTTTTTGAAAATCTTGTAAACTCTTTAAATATCTTGGGAGTGCAAAATCAAAAATACTCCAAAGCTCACTTAAATTATTCTCAACAGGCGTTCCACTAAGAGCAATTTTATATTTTGCTTTTATCGATTTTACGCTTTTTGCAGTCTGGCTTGATGGATTTTTAATATATTGCGCCTCGTCTATTACAATGCAATCAAACTTCTTCTCTTTTATTTTCTCTAAATCTCTTCTCAAAATCTGATAAGAGGTTAAAACTATATCTCTTTCTTTGGTAAGCCTTCTTCCTTTTCCATAATAAAGAGTATAGCTCAAATAGGGGGCAAATTTCTCTATCTCATTGGTCCAGTTATTAAGCAGTGTCGTAGGAACAACGACTAAAGTAGGATTTTTTAGATAGTTTTGCTTTTTTAAAAAGGCTAAAACAGCAATTGCCTGAAGCGTTTTTCCAAGCCCCATATCATCGGCTAAAATTACTCCAAATCCATTCAAAAG
>WGAX01000201.1 GCA_015494595.1 Nitratiruptor sp. | reverse complement strand
AATATTGGACAGTTACGGGTAAATAGTATGGTATGGGTGCATTAATGAGACGCTCCTTTACTCTTTTTGAGATGGTGATGGTTATTGTAATTACTGCTATTTTAGCTGTAGCTTCTTATAAAGCGATTACACTTTTGATCGTTAAAAGCTTTAAAGCAAGGGAGTTGACAAGGCTAAGTCTTGAGAGTCAAATTGCCCTTGATCAAATAAGCTCACTCCTAGCTTATCGTATTCCTGCTGCTACTATTGGTTATGATCCGCAAAGTGGTGATTTTGCTTATATAGGGAGTATCATAGATAGTAGTAATAAATATAGGGTATTGGAGTGGCTGAGTATCGCTTTTGATGATTATAGAGGGGGAGGATTTAGTGGATTTATAGATATGAAGAGATCTATTGCTACACACAATATACTCTATAGTGATGTCCATATGCCCAATAAAGAGTGTAATCTCATTTTTGCTGGTAGATTTGATAAAGGTTTTAGTTTGGTAAAAGATTTTAAAGAGGCATTTGGATGGCATGGGTTTGGGAGTAGAGAGAGTTTTGATGTAGCATTTATTCCAGAAGGTTTGCAAATAACTGATAGGGATTTGCCAAAAGTGATTTATGAAAAGTACTATCTTGTAGATCAAGCTTTTGCTATAGCACGAGCAGCCGATGTGGATAGAGGTGCTGCTTGTTTGAAAGGGCTTGAAGTGGATGATGATACTCTTTTGCTCTTTTTTGGTTATAAGCCGTGGAAAAAGGAGAGTTTTTGTGCAGATCCACACTCTATGCAAAGAGGTGGTGGGGCTACTATACTTCTTCGTCATGTTACAGGTTTTAGTGTAAAAGAGCAAGATTATACTATACGGATAATGGTAGATATTCGTAGAGCGATCAAAGGTACAAAACCCTTACACTTTGCAAAGATGAAGGTGGTATTTTGAGAAAAGGTTTTAATCTCCTTATGGCAATCTTTATGCTGTTGCTTCTTTCAGGAATTTCTATATTAACCCTGCAGGCTGTAAGGATTCATGTAAAAGAGTATGCTGACAGTTATAATAAAGAGCAGGCTCAACTCTTTTTGCAAAGTGTTATAGAGGCTGCATTATTGCGTATAGAGAGTTTTAAACGCGATAAAGATTGTATACAACGAATGAATTTTATAGCTCCTGATAAAAAATTTGAGGCAAATGTAACGCTGCAGCGCTACTATATCTTTGATAAAGATGCTAACAATATACAAAATTGCTCCATTGTACAAGAGATTGCAACTCCCCAAAGTAATGGATATGTGTTAATGAATGTTGTAGTTAGCTCTACCAAAAATGCCAAAATAGTCTCGCCGATTAGGATTACAAAAAGGACGCTGCAAAGACCATGAAAAGAGCCTTTACATTGATGGAGCTTATAGTAGTTATGGTGATTTTGGGGGTATTGATTTCTTTGGCTCTGTATAGTTATAAACCTAAAAATTTGCAGCACGATATAGATTATATCTATCTTAAAATATTAGAAGCTAAATATCAAGGAATAAATTTTGATAAACGAGGTTTAAGTAAAGGCAATAAAATAGGATGTATTGAGTTGCAAGAAGAGAGGCTAAAAGAGTTGGCAAAAAAGGAGCATTATGAGTTAAAAAGTGCAATAAAAAGTTTTATTACAACGCTCTGTTTTGATAGCTTTGGAAGAGCGCATATTGATGATACCTTAACTCTTCCTCACTCTTTATTAACTAAAAGAAAGGAGATTTTACAACTCTCCTATTCAGATCAAAGTGTTATATTTGAGGTATTGCCCCAATCAGGATATGTTATAATCCGCTATCAGAAGAAGACAGGAGAGTGATGCAAAAAGCAGTTATTGCATATGAGGATAAGCTGCTCCTTTTTGATGGAAATAGGTTTCAGACACTAACAAGTAGTATAAAAGTTAAAGAGTATAAAGTAGGATGCAGAATTCCTGCTACATATATACGCTTTTTAAGTTTTAAATTGCCTCTTAATCTTTCACAAGAGCAGTTAGCTATTCAAGTTGAGTTGAAAATGTATAATGAAGGGGGATTGGATTCAAATAAAGAGTATATTATTGATTATATTCCCTATAAACTGGAGCAAGAAAATAGTTATCTTATAGAAGCTTTCGCCCTTGAAAAGGGGGATTTGGACGCTTATATTGGAGATAAATTCAAAAAAATAGGTTTTATTGATGTTGTCTATCCAAAGTTTATCACATATAAAGCACTCTATACCCAGCCTATTCAAAGCACTGATCTGATCCTCTTTTTAAGCACGCAAGAGGCTTTTTGCGCATTTTTTCAAAATGGTAGATTTGTCGGTCATAGAAGTATTGATGCTTTAGAGACTATTGCACAAAAAGTGGGGATAGAGTTAGTAAAGCTCAAAACACTCCTTGTTAGCAAAGGTCTTGTAGCAGAGAACTATCCTCCTGAAGAGAAGCATATTTTTAATGCTTTACAAGAGGTAATTTTTGCCAATGTGGAAAAGATTATCTATGCTTTTAACTTTAAGAGGAGTTTTTTCAATATCGAGCGTATAGATCGGCTTTTAATAGATTTTGAGGGAGAAGAGATTAAAGGGCTGCGAGAGCTTTTTTTATCTTTTGCATTAGAGGGGGAGTTGCGTTATGAGAGGATTAGTTGTTGTAATATGGAGCAAAAAGAGGTCTCTTTAGCTATCGAGGCGTTGTATGTAGCAAAGTATGAAGAGCTAGATCAAAGACTTAATTTTACTTTTTATGAGCGAAAAAAGCCTCTATATACTTATGATATAGTGCGTTTTGCAGGAGTTTTAACTCTCTTTATCTTTTTGGGAGTGGGGGGATATTTTTATCTCCTTCAGCACTTAAACCGGTTGCAGCAAACCATTGCAGTAAAAGAGCAGCTATTAAATAAGCTAAAAAAAGAGAATAGCCGCTATTTAGCAGTTATTAAAAAGCTAAAACACAAAAGAGCTTCTTTACAAAAAAAACAGCAGCTTTTGCAAAGTGAGTTAGAGCTCTATCAAGATACGCTAGATACTATTCCTTTCATTCAAAATGCCAAATTGCAGCGAGAGCAGATGATGAATGATATTATAGAAGCGCTTTTTACTTTTCATCTCTCTACAAAGGCAATTGAGCAAAATGGTACGAAATTTACATATGTAGATCTGCTTTCCAAGGAGAATGAGAGGGAAAAAATTGCTAAATTTATGCGCTATCTTCTTAATAAAAACTATACTCATATTCAAACAGACGGTATAACCTATATAAAAGGAGTCTATTTTAGCCGAATAAAGGTGGCTAAATGAGCTGGCAAGAGCGTTTAGAGTTGATAGAAGAGGAGTTAGAGGTTTATCCTCTGTGGCAAAGGCTTCTCTTTTTTCTTCTTATTTTGGGATTGGTAGGATATTTTGGATATACGATGTTTGGAGAGCCTCTCATAGAGGAGATACAAACAGAGCAAGAGCATCTTGGAAAAATTGAAAGTAGTATGCAAAAAAATAGAGCCCCTTTTTATCTGCGTCAAATCCAAAAACTCAAACAGGATAATATGCTCTTACAAAGTGCTATCGAGCAGATGAGAGAGAAGAAAAATACTATATTGGAGCAGTTGCATCAAGATAGAGTCTTTTTTTTGACAAATGAGAATTTTGCACAATTGCTCGATAATATTTTAAATGAGTCCAAGAAGAGAGATTTGATTTTGGAGCAGATTCTTATTACTCCAAAAAATGAGCCCTATCTTGGTAAAATTTATGAAAAAAAAGAGTTAGCTATTAGAGGAGAGGGGGAGTTTTTAAATATCGTAAAATTTTTGAGGAGTATTGAAAATAGTGAAGTGCTGTTAAGAATTGATAATTTAAGTATTGAAACAAATGGCTCAATGCCTCGTTTCTCTTTTTTACTTAAGCTCTACGGGGGCGCTGTGTGAAAAGTTGGTTGTTTTTGTTGGTTACTTCTTGGCTCTTTGGCGCTGTATTGGATATTCCTGTAGAGTATGATCCTTTTCACAAAGCCTCAAAAATTATTCAACACTCCGCTAAATCTCACAAAAGGATCTCCCAAACTGAAAAGCCTCTCTATCTTTATGCAATTTTTAACAATCAAGCCTATATTAATGGGAAATTTTATACAAGAGGAGAGCAGATAGATGGATATACTTTATTAAGTATTAAAAAAAACTACATTATATTAAAGAAAGGAGAGAAGATAAAGATTCTTCCTCTTTTACCAAAAAATATTTTGGAAATACGAGAGTAGTATGAGAATTGTTGCTGTTTTAGTGCTTATAGCCTCTTTGCTGTTTGGGAGTAGATGTGATAAGAAACTCTTTACTCTCAAAGCTTTACCTCATCAAGATAGAGGTGTGACTATAGGAAATATTCTTCAAAATGTGGCGCTTAATTGTGATATTTCTGTTATTTTTGAGGATGCAAAGAGTAGAGATATTATTAAAAAGCCTCTCGATTTTATCAATATTAAAGATTATACACTTGATGAGCTTTTTGACTTTTTACTAACAGAAAATAACCTTTTTTATAGTTATGATGCTAAAAAAGATCTGCTAAAAATCGCTTACTATAAAACTAAAACCTTTACTATTGATTACATCAATTTAAGCTCAATGCAAAGTGAGAGCAAAAAGTCCATTGTATTGGGTACAAGTGGTGGTGAAGGTGGGGGCTCTGGTGAGGGTGGAGGAGGAGAGGGAGGAGGTGCACAGACAAATGATTATACTACTATAACAACCAAATCTGAATTTACTTTCTGGCGAAATTTGCGTCGGCAGCTTGAGGTATTGCTCAGTGGGGCAGATAATGAGAAAAATTTTAAGATTTTCATTAATAAAGATGCTTCATTGGTAACAGTAACAGGTACAAGAAAACAGCTTAAAAAGGTTGAGAAGTTTTTGCATACGCTCTCAAAGCGAATGCATAAACAGGTGCTTATAGAAGCAAAGTTGATAGAAGTTGTCTATGATAATGAGCATACGGTAGGTATTGATTGGAGTAAATTTCATCTCTCTATGATGGGCTCAAGAGAGGGGCATAAACTCCGTCAAGATGGTGTATCGATTAACAATATGAAAATACCCAACTATTTCATCGGCTACAATTTTTCAATGGATGGGCTCTTTAATTTTTTAAGAAGATATGGCAAAGTGAAAATCCTCTCCAATCCCAAAGTTTTAACGCTCAATAATCAGCCAGCAATTATTAATGTAGGGGATCAACTCTCCTATAGGTATGAGACAAGCGGCACAACAAATATCCAAGGGGGCTCTACTGTCGGCACTACTACCTATGCCATTGGACAATCTTTCATTGGTATTACTCTTTATGTGATTCCAGAGATTACAGAAAATGGTGAAATTATTATGAAGATCAATCCGGTAACCAGTGAGCTTATTGATGATAGGGATCTTAATAGCAGCAGTGCCATTAGAGTTTTACCTCCCGATGTTAAAATCAAACAGCTTACTTCCATTGTGAAAGTCAAAGATTCTCAAAAGATTCTTATAGGTGGTCTTATTAGCAAAAATTATACCAATAGTGATAAAAAGATACCTCTGCTGGGAAGTTTGCCTATTGTAGGAAGACTTTTTCATAGTACGAGGCGCAATATGCATAGAAGTGAGCTCTTTATTTTGATTATTCCGAAAATTATTGAGGAGCATAATATTCCAACTATTGATGATCTTGCTATTTTCAAGGAGTAGTGGTTGGCAGATTTTAAAAAAATTGCCAAAATTTTTGAGGATCGCATTGAGGGAGTAACTTTCTATGAGACACGAGCCACTTTGCGTCTAAAAAATGAGCTTGTAAATATTTTAGAAAAAGAGACAAGGCAGCTCATTTTTTTGGTGGGAGAGCCCGGTACGGGCAAGTCAGTTTTTCTTACAAAACTCTCTGATATTGTAGCGGATTTTACTGTTATACGGTTTAATACCCCTTTTTTTGAGCCGGTAGATTTTGTTAAAACTCTTTTGGATAGGAAGGGAGTGCATATAGAGGGGTTTTCTTTGGAGCAGATGATTGCACAAGCTGTTGAGGAGTACAAAAAAAGCAGTACGATTGTGGCAATTGATGAGGCGCAACTGCTTTCAAAGGAGATGATAGAGCTTTTGCGTATCTTAGCAGATAGCAAAGCCTTTTGGTTTATTTTGGCAATGCATAAGCACGAATCGGGAAAAATTTTGCAAGAGCCTCAATTTGCTTCACGCCCCCATAAAGTTTTACAGATGCAAGGGCTTGAGTATGATGAGGTGCGAGAATATATCTCTAAAGAGCTTTTGCAAGAGGGGGAGTATACATTGCAAGAGGAGCTGACAAAAAGACTATGTAAAGATATTTATAAATTTACCAAAGGAAATTTTCGCGATACCAAAAAGATTGTCCATCAGATTTTTTTACTTATGGATGAAGCTATAAAACTTGGTAAAAAGGGGTATGAAAAACCTAATAGATGCCTAGTGACGATGGCAGCTATTGGGGGAGGAATGCTGCGTGTATAGCTTTGAGGAGTTGGAGCAAAAATGCAAAAGGTATCGTTTAAAAAGAGGGCTGCTGGCTTTTTTTGCGATCCTTCTTTTTGTAGGAGGTGGATATTTTCTGGTACAAAATATCTCTTTTGATCAAAAACTTATCAAACAGCTCAAACCACCTACTCAAAAACATCATACTTTTTCTTCCTCTTCTAGCTCCTCTTTCACCTCTTTGGCTCTCTCTAGTGCTCCACAAAAAAAGAGGCTTAAGGCCAAAAAGAGGTGTTTTGGTGTGCAGGTAATGTATGTACACGAAAATTATTTACCCCAGCTTCTAAAAAGAAAAGCTGAAATTAAAAAATTGGGCATTGCCTGCCATATAGTATATGGCAGACTTCTTTCTAATAATCAGAGGCAGCTCTTTTTGGTATGTGCTACAAAAAGACGAAAAAAGGAGTT
>WGAX01000200.1 GCA_015494595.1 Nitratiruptor sp. | reverse complement strand
GCACCCCGATAGACTTGGCTACTGCATTTGAGGCTGTAGGCAAGGTGGCACAGGGTGAGATGAGCGAAGAGGAGCTCTATCAGATTGAGTGTGAAGCGTGTCCAAGTGGTGGAAGCTGCTCAGGAATGTTTACAGCAAACTCTATGAATACGCTTATGGAAGCAATGGGCATAGCGCTCAAAGGCAACGGCACAATCTTAGCCCTTACACCAGAGCGTGAAGAGCTTTTGCGAAGGGCTGCTAGACGCATCTGTGAGATTGCAAAGGATGAAAAACTCACGCAAGAGTATAAAATCAGAAATATTCTTAATGAAAAGGCGATCCATAACGCCTTTGTAGTCGATATGGCAATGGGAGGCAGCACCAATACCATCTTGCATATGATGGCAATTGCTTATGAAGCGGGTGTAGATTTCAATTTGGCAAAGCTTAATGAGATTAGCCAGCATGTAGCCCATATCGCAAAAATTAGTCCAAGTCTGCAAACTGTGCATATGGAGGATATTCACAGAGCCGGAGGCGTGAGTGCAGTGATGAAAGAGGCGAGTAAACGAAGCGATACGGTGCTCTATCTGGATAATCCAGTGATTGAGGGGGGCACAATAGGTGAGCGTATAGCAGATGCTACAGTGATTGACACTTCAGTTATCCATCCAGTAGAAAACCCATATAGCGAAGTTGGAGGACTTGCAATACTTTTTGGCAACTTGGCTAAGGAGGGGGCAGTAGTTAAGACTGCGGGCATTGATCCCAATATGCGTGAATTTACAGGCAAAGCCATCTGTTTTGACAGCCAGCAAGAGGCAATCGATGGGATTTTGGCTGGTAAAGTGAAGCCGGGAGATGTGGTTGTTATTCGCTATGAGGGACCAAAGGGAGGACCCGGTATGCAAGAGATGCTAGCGCCTACCAGTCTTATAGCCGGTATGGGATTAGGCGATAAGGTTGCACTCATTACAGATGGACGCTTTAGCGGAGCTACAAGAGGGGCTAGTATTGGACATGTAAGTCCAGAAGCTGCAGAGGGCGGTATGATAGGACTTTTGCAAGATGGAGATGAAATCTATATCAATGTTGATACCTATAGGCTTGAAGTTCGTCTCAGTGATGAAGAGATAGCACGCCGCCGGGCAAATTTTAAGCCTAAAGTGAAAGAGATAAAGGGAAGATGGCTACGCCAATATAGAGCGTTGGTAACAAATGCAGCCCATGGAGCGGTGCTCAAAGATGAGTGTTAAAGCTTTAGTCACTTACCGTAGTGCAGCAGCTAGCAAGGTAACACTACTTGATAGCAAAGAGGAGTATCCTGCAATTTTACGCAAAAAGCTTAAGAAATATAGACTCTATGCGGGTGATTATGTAAGCGGGGAAATTGTGGATAATCAGTTTGTGATTGAGGCGATTGAGCCAAGGAGAAATATCCTCATTCGCCCCCCTGTTGCCAATGTGGATAGGGTCTTTGTGGTAATGGCTATGCAAGAGCCCCCTTTTGATAGTTATCTTTTGGATAACTTTTTGGCAGTTTTTGAGTATTATGAGATTGAGCCAATTATTATCTTGAATAAAGTCGATCTGCTAGAGTCACAAGAAAAATTGCAAAAGTGGCAAAATATCTACCAAAATATTGGTTATAAGGTGGTGCCTCTTAGTATCAAAGAAGATATAAGCCCATTAAAAAGTTTTATAAAAGGCATTACCACAGTAGCGGGTCCCAGTGGAGCCGGTAAATCGACAATCTTATCTAGGCTTTTAGGAGTTGCATTAAAAACCGGTGAAGTCAATCACAAACTCAAACGGGGCCGCCACACCACTACTGCCATTACGCTCTATCCTTTTAATGATAACTCTTTTGTAGCAGATACGCCCGGATTTAGTAAAGTTGAAGCTACCTTTTTTATGGACAAGAAGGAGGTGCACCGCTATTTTAAAGAGTTTAACAACTACTCTTGTAAATATCCTAACTGCACCCATACCACTGAGCCAGAATGCGGCGTCAAAGAGGCGGTATTGGAGGGTAAGATAGCCTGTGAGCGGTTTAAAAACTATCTTAAAATTATGCACTACTATTGGGAGGAGTTACCCTGTTAAATGAAAAAGCTTACAAAATATTTAGCCCTTTTTCTAGTAGGTACGGCATTAGTGCTTGGTATTATAAAATTAAGCCATAAAGAGCAGCTTCACTTTATTACACCCTCACTTGTTCAAACGACTATTACTATTCCTACTATTGCTTATAAACACAAACCTCCTCATAAAGAGTTAGATCAAAAGGGTAGGATTAGCCTTTTTAGCCATAACTATCTGGTTGTCAAAGTACCCAAGTCGAGCCACCCTACTGCTTTAATTTATCAAAATCAATCCTTTCCCCTTATAAAATTAAAAGAGAAAAAACATTTTATACTTTATAAAACACCTTTTATTCCAAGAGAGATTGATAAATCTTCTGTAAAAGTACAACTTCTTTATGAGAAAAAGGTCGGTTATAAAATCCCTCAAGAGGCTCTTATTTTTTATAAAGGTAAACATTATGTTATAGTGAAAAAGGGCGATAAACTTTTACCTCTTCTTGTAACAATCCAAAAGAAAGAGAATAATTCCTACATTGTTAAGCAAAATTTAGCAAATTTGCAAATTGCTCTTATATCCCAAGAGCAGCTTGATAAGGAGTTGCAAAAGCTTCTTGTCAAGAAAGAAAAAAGATGATCCTATGACACTTTAGCTCCAAATAGTAAAGTTTTGGAATATTTTGTCATCCACCATATAAAAAGAATGATCCAAAGTCCAGCACTTATATCAAAAAAGGGAGAGATTTTGCCAAAAGATCCCAAAATGCTAAAGATAATGCGCCCAAGTACTACAACCTGGGTAAAGTAAAAGATCCAGACGGTGGTTTTATCTACACGCAGCATATTACCGGAGTGTCCCAGGGTTACGCGCGTACCAAAACCAATGAGAATTGTCGTTAAAAATCCAAGTACTAAAAGATGCAAAGGCAGCTGTAAGCTATACCATCCACCAAAAGCCTCAAAAGCTTCAATGATAGCTCCAAGCAAGAGCCCACCTCCAAGCCAAAAGAGCGAGATATGTAAAATCCACAAAAGAGGCTCTCGATTTGGAAAAGGAAGCTGTATATTTTTTAACTCTCTTACAATCAATCCCCCTGCTATCAAATCTACAATGAAAAGCGCCTCTTTAAATGAGGTAGCTAAAAAGGAGTGTAGCAAAAAGAGTAGAAAAATCTCCAAATGTAAAAGCTTATTGTGTTTCCAAGCCATTATATGAGAAAAAAAAGGCACCATCCTAAAGCCAATTACAAAAGCTAAGAAAATCATATACAGATAGACCCCAAACTCCACAGCCATATCGAAAAAGATGCTACTTTGACAGCTGCAAGGGATTAAAGAGAGCACAAAGAGTATATTGCTTATTGCCCCGGTGCCCAAAGCTACAATGATCCAGTATTGATCCCTTTTTGGCAAAAGTGTATGCTTGTAAATGTCATAAAATATATGTAATGTTCTAGCAAATCCTACAGCTACAAAAAGTGCAGCTACATACCATACTATACTCCACCAAACTCCTACCAAAAATGTTATAGCAGCAAAAATCTGTAGCAAAAATACAAAGAGATACTTCCTCACTGCGATTGGTTCTGTACCTGAGAATCTAGGAAATGTAGTGTATAAAAAGCCATAAAAAAAGTTGGTAAATACCAAAAAGATCATAGAAAAGGCGTGGAAAAAGAGAGTATCTATTTTCGTTAATCCGTGATAGATTGGAATAAAAAGTAGCATAAAAATAACAGCATTTGCAATACCCAGTGTAAAAAAGGGCTGATGAGGTTGAGAGAAGAAGTACTCTTTTTTGCTCTGTGGCTGGGTTGTAAATTTCATTCTTTACCCTTTTTGATGAGAGTATAGCAGCTTTGAAAAATTTTTTACTTGATTTTAAGCAAAAAGAAGTATACTTACTTAACGATTAGTAAGGAAAGATGGTGAGTAAAAAAGAGGAGCTTTTACAAATTGCAGCCAACGAGTTTTCTAAGTATGGATACGAAGGGGCAAGTCTTGAGAGGATTGCAAAAAGGGTAGGTATAACAAAAGCTGCCATCTATTACCATTTCAAAGATAAAGATGCCCTCTATGAAGCGGTACTGCTTTATAGATTAGAAAATTTGGTAGCGCATATTCAGCAACATATTACAGCCTCTAATACAGAGGAGCAGTTGCGCCAATATATAGAGAGTTTTGGAGCGTTTTTGCAGGAGTATCCCTGTTTTGCAGCCATTTTAGCACACGAATTTGCAGATGATGGCAAACATATGAGTAAAAGGGTAGCCCAATCACTCTCCAAAACTCTTACTATCCTTACTTCCATTTTTAATGATGGAATCAAAAAAGAGGTTTTTGAGTTAGAAAATCCAATGGTAGTGCAGATGATGGTAGTATCCACACTCATAATGCATCAAACTACTACCAATCTTCGTAAAAAAGTGACTAAATTTGTAGAAGGCCATAAAATTTTACCAGAGCCAGATATTCACGATCTGTCAAAAATAGTAGCTAGAAAAATTATAAAAGCCCTAAGGAAAACATCATGAAAAGAGCTATTTTTCTCTCTTTATGTACCATTACTCTTATACAAGCATCAGAGCTTCATACTCTTTTTGATGCTCTTAAAAAGCAGCCTGTTACAAAGGTGGATGAAGCAGCTATAAGGGTTGTTTCGTTGCAAAAAGAAAAGATAAAAGATAAGCTCTATCCATCTTTACGCCTCTTTGCCTCCTATGAATATTATGATCACGATACCAATCTTCGTCCCGTTCCACCTCCAGAGGCAAATAGGCGTATAGCCCAGCATAAAGCTCTTCCTTTTGCAAAAAATATCCAAAGAGTGGGAGGTGTGGTGAGTATGCCTCTTTTTGTCAAAGAGCTCTTTACCTTACAAGAGAAGCTCTCCTACCTTATTAGGGCAGCAAAACTAAAAAAAGAGCTCAATCTTTATAAAAATGAGGCGCTCATTGTAGGAGCATATGCAAATTTAGACTATATACAAGAGATTGAGTTAGCATTATTTGCAAGAAAAAAATCTCTGCTTAAAACTTATGAGGATCTTCAGATAAAAGTACAAAGCGGTAGGGCTGCACCTGTTGCTTTGGATAAGATCGAAAGCGCCTTAGATAAAATTGAGATTGCTATAGCACAAATTGCAGCAAAAAAGGCTAAGCTTTTATCACAAATAGAAGCCCTTACAGGAGTCAGACTGCAAAAGGCTCAAACAATTACCCAAATAGCGCCTATACAAAAATCAAAGCTTTTTGCTCTCAAAGCTTTGGAGCAAAAACTGCAAGCTAGCCAAAAGGATGTACAGGCTAAAAAGGAGCAGTTTTTGCCAAAAATTCTGTTAGAAGCCAAGTATACCCAAAACTTTGCTCAAGAGGATGTAATGTTTCATAAGAGTCTTCATACAGAGTATGCGCAGGCTTCTTTAAAACTACTTATTCCTCTAGCAAAAGAGCAATTTAGGGATATTGAGATTGCAAAAGCTAAACTTTTGCAAGAGCAAGAGGAGTTGGCAAAAGTAAAAATGCAATTAGAAGCTGAGGCCCTCTCTTTAGAGCAAGAGCTTCAAGCCTATAAGCATGCACAAGAGAGTGCCAAAAAGAGGGTAGAAAAGGAAAGAGATCTCTTACGCTATGCAAAAGAGGCTTTTAAGGTGGGAAGACTTACAGAAGAGGAGTATCTGCGTTATGAAGATGCTTTACTTGAAGCCATAGCCAATCTTGAAGAGATACGGGCAAAAAGGTGGCAAACTCTAGCAAAGCTTGCAGTACTTTATGGAAATGATTTAGAAAGGATAGTGGAATGAAAAAGTTTGTGAAAATTGCTATTTTCCTTCTTATTGTTGCCTTGCTTGTTATAGGTGCCATAAGGCTTGTAAAGAAAAAAAGAGCACAAATAGCACAAATTCCTATAGCAAAAGAGTATGCTGTTTTGGTTAAAACACTCCAGCCCTCTAAAGCTCCTATTACTCTTACTACTCCCTATATTGCTCTTGTGAAAAGTGATAGTAATATTGCCCTATCTTCCAAATTTTCTGGGCGTATTTTGATGCTTAAAAAGGAGGGAGAGAGGATAAAAAAGGGTGAAATTGTAGCAAAAATCGATGATACAGGATTACGGACTAAACTGGCTTCTCTCACTGCTTCAATAGCGGCCACAAAAGAGGCTATTACAGCTACAAAGGCTATTTTAAATAATCTTTATGATATTCATGCACGCACAAAGAGGCTCTTAAAAGTCAAAGGAGCCTCTATTGAGCAGTATGAAAAGGAGCAAAATCAAATTGAATCTACAAAGGTAAAACTCTCTGGTTTAATAGCTAAACTTCAAACTCTCAACCACAACAAAAAAGAGCTGCAAAATGAGTTAACCTATGCCATACTCAAATCAAATGTAGATGGTATAGTAGCAAAACGGTTTGCTAATGTGGGTGATTTGGCAATGCCGGGTCGGCCGCTGGTTAAAATCAGTGCCGTAAGTGATAACTATCTGCTTGTACGCACACCAAAAGATCTAAAAGTATATGGTGTTATGTATCAATCAAAAGAGTATCCAGTTAAATCTTTACACTCCACATTCAACTCTCTTAATGAGTATCGCTGCGATGTAAAAGATGGCAGTTTAATAGAAAATGAGAGAATCAATGTGGATGTGATTACTTTTAAAGGAGTAGGTACACTTTTGCCATATGATGCAATTTTGAATAGAAGTGGTAAAAATTATGTATTGTTGGCAAGAGGCTCCAAAGCCCAGCCAAAAGAGGTGCATATCCAAGCAAGTGGTGAAAAGGGTGTCGTAGTGCGTGAGGATTTGAGTGGACAGAAAATTGTGGTGGCAAAACCGGATATTTTGCTCAAACTCCTTAGCGGCATACAACTTAAAGAGATTAAGGATTAAAAGATGTTTGAATACTTCTATAAACGCCCTTATCTACTCTTTAGTTTGATTGTTGGCTTTTTTGTGATGGGAATCATTGGGCTTAAGGCTCTTCCCAAAAACCTTTTTCCCGATGCTAACCGCCCGCAAGTTGTAGTGATTACCTCTGTGCCAGGAGCTACGGCAGAAGTAGCTGCCAATACGGTAAGCAAGCCGATTGAGCAAGAGATTAGCCGTATCAGTTTGGTGCGCGATGTATCAAGTGTCAATGTGGCAAACTTTTCTATTGTTAAGGCTGAGTTTGAGTATGAAAAGGGGCTAGAGGCTGCTGCAGTGGATGTAGCAAATGCTCTCTCCATTGCAAGAGGAAAGCTTCCCAAAAATGCAAATCCATCTGTTTATACAGTAGGAGATTTTACGCTACCTGTGGAGGTGGTAGCACTCACTCCAAAAAACAAAAATATTACATTAGCCGAAATTCGCAAAATTGCAGATTCACATATCAAACCCTACCTTTTAGCTAACCCAAATATTGGTAATGTGGAGGTGTTTGGAGGCTATCAAAGCGCCATAACAATAGAAGTGGATCCCTTTAAAGCCAAAAAGTATGGTATAAGTTTTGACAAATTGGCAAAAGCCATAATGGCACTCAATAAAGATATTCCCCTTGGTTTTACAAAAAGCAAAGATAGCTTTTATACTATCACATACTATGGTGAAAAAGACAACATAGAAAAACTAAAAAACCTCAGTATCCTACCAAATGTAAAACTTAAAGATATTGCAAAAGTTAGCTGGAGCTATAAAAAACGAACGAGTGGCTATCTTGGCAATGGCAAAAGAGCAATTGCGCTCTCAATCCAAAGAGCGCCAGGTGGAAGCGTGCTAGATGTAAGTAATGCTGCAAGGGCTGAGATAGCTAAACTAGCCAAACTCTATCCCAATATCGATTTTCACATAGCAGATACTCAGCGAGACTTAATAGAAACTGCCAATAAAAATATGCTAGAAGCCCTCAGAGATGCGATTGTTTATACTCTTTTGGTGCTTCTTTTCTTTTTAGGCAATTTTAGAGCTATTATTGCAGCGGGTATCTCTATTCCACTTGTCTTTTTTGGAACGATTGCTATTATTTGGCTCAGCGGCGGGGAGCTCAATATTGTTATCTATACCGCTATCATTTTGGCTTTGGGAATGCTTGTAGATGATGCGGTAGTGGTGTTAGAAAATATTGAGCGCCATTTGGAGCTGCATGAGGATATGCAAACTGCTATCATAAAAGGAACAAAAGAGGTTTTAGGACCTGTATTTGCAGGGACTGTGGGCACAATTGCTATTATTTTTCCTTTGATGTTTGTTGGTGATTTTCCACAGCATATCTTTAGACCATTAATATCAACTCTAATTATTGCGCTACTTGTGAGTTACTTTCTCTCTATCACATTTATCCCAAGATTTTCTGCCGTTCTTTATCCAAAAGAGGGATTTTGGGCTAAAGTTTTTGCTTTTTTAGATAATATCGGCAACTACTTTAATCTACTTTATCAGCGCACTATTGGCGCTCTTATAAGCCCCTATGTAAGCGTACTAAAGTTTTCCAATGGCAAATGGTGGGCACTAAGAAGAATGCTGCTCACTGCTGCGGTGGTTATGACATTTGTTTTGAGCCTCAAAAATGTAATGCCTTTGATTGGAAAAGATGTAATGCCTCCTATGGATACAGGTATTATAAAAGCGCAAGTGGCTTTTAGTGCAAACGAGACAGTAGATAGTGCAGAGAAAAAACTCCAAAAATTTCTTGTATGGCTTCATAAGCAGCCCTGGGTAAAAACAAGCTCAGTAGCATTTGGGAGTGAAGCTGGGGTTTTGAGTCTAGGAAGCGGAAATTTGCCAAGTGAGGCGACAATTACTATCAATGCAGTAGATAGATTCCACAGAAAAGAGTCTATCTGGGAGCTTGAAAATAAGATTAGAGATAAAATTGCCCAGCTTCCGGGAGTAAAAAAGAATGATGTCTTTGATTTTGGAGCAACAGCTCTTTCAACCATCAAAGCGCCTCTTGATATTAGAATCAAAGCAGCTGATTATGAAAAATTGCCAGATAAAGCCAAAGAGATCATAAATGCAATCAAAAATATCAAAGGGCTTACCTCCATCAGTCAAAGCTGGGACAAGGATTTTATGGAAGTTGAAATAGATATAGATAAAAATAGAGCCTTGAGTTACGGCATCACGCCATATCAAGTGGCTATGCAGCTGCCAATAAAAGGGCAGGTCGTAAGTCTTGGGGCAGATCTGGCTAGTATGAATACGCAGTTTGTAAGGCTCTATCTCAAAGGCAAATTCAATGAAAATATCGAAACTCTCAAACTCCTTCCAATTCATACCAAGTTTGGCGAAATCCCTTTGGCTGAGATTGCAAAAATTCACTACAAACTTACCGCAGCCAAAATTGAAAGGGATAAGCTTCTTTATAGTGTAGATGTGAATGGATATAGGGCAAAAAGGCCAATTACACATATTACAGATGATGCCAACAAAGCCCTAAAAAACATCGATACCACAGGTTTTGTGGTGACACAAGAGGGTGACATCGCTCAACTGCACGATAGTTTTAAAAGAATGATCAAAGCAATAGGTATAGGCGTGATTATTCTTATTATGACACTTACCGCTATTTATGAATCGGTGCGCCTTGCAATTATTATGATTT
>WGAX01000199.1 GCA_015494595.1 Nitratiruptor sp. | reverse complement strand
GCCAGCTAAGATGATCAGGTGTAATGGGTAGCAATATATATATATTTGGTTTGGCTTTTTGGGTGTAGTGTAGTGTAAAGGAGCTAGTTTCAAGTACCCATATCGGCTTTTGGGGCAAATCTGCCAAGGGAATGCCGATATTGCCTCCAGCGGCTGTTTTATCACCTAAAAGGTGGGCAATCATTTGGGTAGTAGTAGTTTTGCCATTAGTGCCGCTTATCCAGATGCTAAAAGGCATAATAGATGCGAAATAGTCGTATTCACTTATGAGGTTTTTGGTTTGTTTGACTGCAGGGTGTGAAGGAGGGATACCGGGACTTACAATGGTTTTGGTGTAGTTGGCACTATCATACTCTTGAAAAGGCAGATGCAAAAAGCCCTCACTATCTTGATACTCTTTGTCTATCTTTTCAAAAAAGTGTACATCTTGTATTTTCTTTGCCAAAGCTTGCGTAGTTTTTCCATATCCTAAAAGTGCTATCATCAGCGTATCTTTATGGTAATAAGTGCAATAATATTGGCAATAAAAGCAATTATCCAAAATCTCACAATAATTTTACTCTCTTGCCAATCTTTTTGCTCAAAATGGTGGTGCAAAGGAGCCATCAAAAATACTCTTCTACCTCTTAATTTATAACTACCAACTTGAATAATAACACTTAAAGCTTCCATAACAAATACTATACCTATGAGAATGAGTAAAATTTCGCTCTTTGCAACAATTGCCAAATAGCCTATAAAAGCCCCTACTGTTAAACTCCCACTATCACCCATAAAAATTTGAGCAGGATGACAGTTGTACCACAAAAAGCCAATGAGGCTACCTGCAAAAGCTGCAGCCACAATACTTACCTCTCCTGCTCCTGGTACTTTTGGTAAAAGGAGATAGCTGCTAAGGATTGCGTGACCCGTAAGGTATGCTATGATCCCAAGAGTAGCCAGAGCAAATATAGATGGTACGGTAGCCAATCCATCAAGCCCGTCAGTGAGATTGACGGCATTTGATGTGGCTACAATAACAATAGTCCAAAAAAAGGGGGCAAAAATGTGCATATCAAAAAGAGGATATTTATAAAATGGTACATACAGATGGGTATCAAGATGAAAAAAGAGAATAGAAGATATAAAAAGAGCTATGAGAATCTGTAAAAGAAACTTTTGCTTTGGGGTTAAACCACTTTGATTGGACTTTTTTGCAATCTTTCCCCAATCATCAATCACTCCTATCAATAAAAAGCCTCCTATAAGAAGCAAAGAGGCTATAACGAAAGGATTGGTAAGTTTTGCACTGATGATTGTAGCAAGAAGAGTACACAGTGTAAAAACAACACCTCCCATAGTAGGCGTAAAACTCTTTTGTTGATGTTTTTGGGGAGCTAGGGAGTAGATTGGTTGGTATGAGTTTTTTCTCTTTGCCCAAATGATAAATTTTGGTAAAAACCATAATGTAGTGGAAAAAGCTATAAAAAAGGCAAATGCTGCTCTGACAGTGATATATTGAAACAGGTTAAAATGAAAAATTTCATAGAGATAATAAAGCATTGTAGACCCATAGATAATTAATCTGATTTGAAGTGAAATGTTACTAAAATTTAATTAAATTTTGGATAAAAGGAGAGCAATGCGCTTTAGCGGTAAAAATGTACTAGTAACAGGAGCAAGTAGAGGTATTGGAGCATCAATTGCTAAGGTTTTGGCTGCATATGGCTTGAAAGTATGGATCAATTATAGAAGCAGCTATGAAGAGGCAGATAGATTGAAAAAAGAGATTGAAGAGGCTGGAGGGGAAGCTGCGGTTATTGGGTTTGATGTAAGTGATGAGAAGGCTTTTGTAGATGCTATAAAAACAGTTATTGATAGCGATGGAGAGTTAAGTTATCTGGTTAATAATGCAGGCATTACCAAAGATAAACTAGCTATACGGATGAGTGTAGAGGATTTTGAGAGTGTTATAAAAGCAAATCTTACAAGTGCCTTTGTTGGGTGTAGGGAAGCTTTGAAAGTGATGAGCAAAAAGCGCTTTGGTAGTGTGGTCAATATCTCTTCAATAGTGGCTGAAAGCGGTAATGCAGGGCAGGTAAACTATAGCGCCAGCAAAGGGGGAATGATAGCAATGACTAAATCATTTGCTCTTGAAGGAGCTGCTAGAAACATACGCTTCAACGCTATAACTCCAGGTTTTATTGCTACAGATATGACAGAAAAGTTGAAAGAGGAAATTAAACAGAGCTATATAGATAAAATTCCTCTCAAGCGCTTTGGCAATCCTCAAGAGGTGGCAGAAGCAGTAGCATTTTTACTAAGCGACCATGCCTCATACATCACTGGAGAGACGCTAAAAGTTAATGGTGGAATGTATATATAGCTAATATCAAATTAAATCTTTTTTTGTTAAAATTGAGCGATTACATTTTAGAAGGAGCAAAAATGGCAGATATTTTTGAGCAGGTAAAAGAGGTTGTAGTTGAGCAACTGAACGCAAATCCAGATGAGGTCAAGCCAGAGTCTAGATTTGTAGAGGATCTTGGAGCAGATAGTTTAGATGTAGTTGAGCTTGTTATGGCACTTGAAGAGAAATTTGGTATTGAAATTCCAGATGAAGATGCAGAAAAGATTCAAACAGTAGCAGATGCAGTAAAATATATTGAAGAGCATAAATCATAAAAAAGAGCCGGGCTTATCCCGGCTTAGATTTTAGTGAGTTTAAAGCGCTAAATTCACTAAAGTTTAAGCCCAAGGAGAGATTTTGAGAAGAGTTGTTATTACAGGTCTTGGTATGATAAATGCATTAGGGCACGATAAAAAAAGCTCTTTTGAAGCCATTGTCAAGGGTGAAACAGGTATAGATACAATTACCCTTTTTGACGCATCCAATCAAAGTGTACGCATTGCTGCAGAGGTGAAGAATTTTGATCCCACCACTATAATGGATCCTAAAGATGTAAAAAAGGCTGATAGGTTTATCCAGCTAGGCATCAAAGCTGCCAAAGAGGCGATGGAAGATGCTGGGATTAATGAGAAGATAGAGAGAGAGCGTTTTGGTATAAGCTCAGCTTCTGGTATAGGAGGTCTTACTACCATAGAAAAAAATGCAGTAATCTGCAATACAAGAGGTCCAAGGCGCATTAGCCCCTTCTTTATTCCTTCAGCGCTAGTAAATATGCTAGGAGGCTTTATCTCGATTGAGCATAAGCTCAAGGGTCCCAATCTCTCAAGTGTTACTGCATGTGCAGCAGGTACACACGCTATTACAGAGGCTGCCAAGACCATTATGCTAGGGGGAGCCGATCGGATGTTGGTGGTTGGTGCAGAAGCTGCGATTTGCCCCATTGGTATTGGTGGGTTTGCTGCTATGAAAGCCCTCTCTACATACAATGATGATCCAAAGCATGCTTCTCGTCCATTTGATGCTAAAAGAAACGGCTTTGTAATGGGTGAGGGCAGTGGTGCTTTGGTGCTTGAAGAGTATGAGGCTGCAAAAAAAAGAGGCGCTAAAATTTATGCCGAGCTTATCGGTTTTGGTGAGAGTGGGGATGCAAATCATATTACCACGCCTGCCCCTGAAGGGGAGGGTGCATATAGAGCAATGAGAGCAGCTTTGGATATGGCTGGAGTTGAAAAGGTAGACTATATCAATGCGCACGGCACAAGCACAAAATATAATGACTGGTATGAGACGATGGCTATCAAAAAACTCTTTGGCTCCAAAGAGGCGTGCCCGCCTGTAAGCTCAACCAAAGGTCAAACTGCTCACTGCTTAGGTGCTGCAGGAGCAATTGAAGCGGTTATTACCCTTATGGCAATGGATCAAGGTATTATTCCGCCAACCATTAACTATGAAGAGCCAGATCCTGACTGCGATCTGGACTATGTGCCAAATGAGGCAAGAGAAGCAAGTATTGCAGTGGGTATGAGCAACTCCTTTGGCTTTGGCGGTACAAATGGTGTGGTAGTATTTAAAAAGGTCTAATTTGGCTACATATTTAGATTTTGAGAAACGCTTACAAGATATAGAGAGCGAGCTAGAAGCTGCCAAAGCTAGAGCCGATAGTGCTGCTAT
>WGAX01000198.1 GCA_015494595.1 Nitratiruptor sp. | reverse complement strand
TGGAGTTGGATTTGGCTATTCTTAATGCAGGTATCCTTGGAGAGCTTAAAGATATGAGCGATACCTCAATACACGAAATTGAGACTATTATGAATCTCAATGTCTATGCCAACAAAGTGATTTTGGATTGTCTGAAAAATCGCACCATCAACCAGGTAGTAGCTATTAGTAGCGGAGCAAGTGTGAGCGGGGCAAGGGGATGGAACGCCTATAGCCTCAGTAAAGCAGCTCTTAATATGCTTATTCGCCTTTATGGTGCCGAGATGCCAAATACACACCTCACAGCCCTTGCTCCAGGACTTATCCAGACTCCAATGATGGAGTATATCCTTACCCACGCCGATCGCAAAAAGTTTCCTGTAGTAGAGCGCTTGGCAAATTCAAAAAGGCTTGATCCGATGGATGCGGCTATACTTTTAGCCGATATATTCCCTAAACTTTTGGAGTATCCAAGTGGGGAGTATGTAGATATTAGAAATATTGTATAAAAGGGGGAGTATGAGAAGCTTTTTGCAATATTTGGGACTTTTAATCGTTATTTTGATAGCGATGCAGTTTATACCATCTTATGAAAAGTCCAATCCGCCAGTAGATAGAGCCAAAGAGATAAAAGCACCAAAAGAGGTGATGGAGGTTTTCAAGCGCAGCTGCTACGACTGCCACTCTAATGAGACCAAGTGGCCTTGGTATGCAGATGTTGCGCCTATGAAGTGGGTAGTAAGGCGCGATGTGATTGAGGGTAGAAAAGCGCTAAATTTTAGTATCTGGCAAGAGTATAGCAGTGAGCAGAAAAAGGAGCTTAAAAAGCAGATTTACAGGAGTGTAGTGATTGCTATGCCTCTGCCCCAATACCTCTGGCTGCATCCTGAAGCAAAACTCACAAAGAGCCAAAAGGATCTCATTCGCAACTGGGCAAGTGATGGAAAAGGCTATATTGATGTGGATGTGAGATGAAGGCAAAGATTGTAGTTATTGAAGATGAAGCAGATCTGTTAGAGCTTTTGGAGTATCACCTTAGCAAAGAGTATGAGGTGGTAGGGTTTTTGTCTACCAAAAAAGTCAAGGAGTTTTTAGAGGAGGAGGGTGCCGATCTTCTCATCATCGATCGCAATTTGCCGGGTGTTGAAGGAAGCGAGTTTGTCAAAGAGCTTCGAGAAGAAGGCTGCGATATTCCTGTGATATTTCTTACGGCAAAAGATAGTGAAAAAGATATAGAAGAGGGTTTTTTGCGGGGAGGGGATGATTATATTACCAAGCCTTTCTCTTTCAATGAGCTGCTTCTTCGCATCAAAGCAATACTTCGGCGCACCAAACCAGAGATGCAAGATAAAATAGTCTATAAAGAGATTACCCTCTATCCTGCCACCCATAGAGTGTTAGTTGAAGATAGAGAGGTGCACTTGAGCAATCTGGAATTTAATCTTTTGCTTACTTTTATCAAGCACAAAAACCAGGTATTAACGCGCGACTTTTTGCTTCAAGAGGTGTGGCAAGATATGAAGCAAGAGAGAAGTGTCAATGTAGCGGTTAAGCGCCTCAAAGAGAAAATCGATCCCGATAAACGTTTTGGATTTATTGCTTCTGTTCGCGGCGTGGGCTATAAACTATGCTAAAGTTAAGTAGACTCTACTTTTTGCATCTTGTTCTTTTGCTTGGTGCACTTTTTCTTTTTACCTCGATAGTGAGTTATTATGGTATAAAGACTATCGAGATCCAAAACTTCATTGATAGTTTGCAAAAAGAGATCCTGCTCATTGAAGATCGAGCTATCAAAGATCCCAAAACATTGGATCACAAGCTAAAGAGCCGCATTACCATTATAGATCTGCATGGTAATGTTTTGGCAGAGAGCCGCTTTGACAAAGAGGAGATGGAAAACCATCTTCTAAGACCAGAAGTGCAGCAAGCCATAAAGCAGGGATGGGGCTGGAGTGAGCGCTACTCTACTACGCTGCATCAAAACTTCTTGTATGTAGCTAAAAAAAGCAGCAATCGTATTATTCGCCTGGCATATCCATTAAAAGAGATCAAAGAGAGTTATTTACAGCTTTGGCTCGATTTTTTGCTACTGTTTTTGGGATTTGCGCTCATTGCTCTGGTGGTCTCCTACTTTCTTAGCCGCAAAATCCAGGGTGAAATCGATAAGATTGTATCCTACCTTGAGGCGTTGTCGCAAAAAGAGTACTCCAAAACAATTGCTAGCAGTTTTAGCGCCGAGTTTGCGCAGATTGCCAAACATCTGCAAATTTTGGCTAAAAAGCTGCAAAAACGGGAAGAGAAAAAAGCAAAATATACCAAGAAAATCAAACAGATTGCCAAACAGCGCAACGAGCTTATTTCTGCAATTAGCCACGAGTTTAAAAATCCGGTAGCCATCATCAACGGCTATGCCCAGACCCTTTTGAGTGATGAGAATATGCCAAAGCAGCTACAAAGACGCTTTACGCAAAAGATCTATAACGCTAGTCAAAAGATTAGCAGTATGATTGATAGATTGGCTCTAGCTATGAAGTTTGAGAATGAAAATTTGCAGCTGCATAAAAGCCACTTTTGCCTATGTGAGCTTGCTAAAGAGGTAGTAGAGTTTTTACCGGCACTTAAAAAGGAGCGAGTGGATATAGAGTGTCAAAAAAAGGAGGTCTATGCAGATAGGCAGATGATAGAGATTGCTATTGCAAATCTTTTGGATAACGCTTTAAAATATTCCCAAGATAAAGTCAAGATAGTAGTAGAAAACAGAAAACTTTGCGTAGTAGATAGAGGTATTGGGATCAAAGAGGAGGATTTGCAAAAGATTACAAAAAAGTTTTATCGGGTGGGTAACAGCTGGGACAACTCTATGGGACTGGGGCTTTTTATTGTAAACTACATTCTTAAACTCCATAACTCAAAACTTGAGATTAGCAGTGAAATTGGCAAAGGAAGTAGATTCTGTTTTAGACTCGATTGAGCTCAATTACCTCAAATCCCTCCTTTTTCTTGGCAAATTTGTAGTATTGAATAGCTTTTGGATTGGCAAAGGTGGGCTCGGGAGTGACAAAGATGATTTTAAAACCGTTTTCATTAGCGTAGCTTCGCAGTTTCTCCTGATTTTGGCTATGGAGTCTTGAGACCTCATCCACAATGAGGAAGAAGTTGCTTTTATTTTTAATAAAGAGTTTTAAAATAGAGATAGCAATTGCCATCTTAAGCAAAATACTGCCCCCTGTGGAGCTCTCATTTTTGATTTGGCTAATATTTTGCTTGAGCACACCTCCCTCTTCAAACTCCAGACTCAAATCTATCGTATCTACAAGAGAGATGGCATCGCCTTTGAGCTCCTTTTTTATATCCAAAAAGATGCTTTGCAGATTTGCCAAAATCTTTTGGGCTTCATTGGCATCATAAAAGAGGGTATTACCTTTAAAAAAGGTACTCAGCTCTTCGATCTGATTTTTAAGGCGAGTAAGCATAAGAGCAATTGATCTTTTATTCTGGCTCTTTGTAACAAGTTTGATATGTTTTATGACACCAAAATCGACTTTAGCAAGATTTTTGTTGATTTTGACTGTTTGGCTAAGAAACTTATCTTCACTTCTTTTGAAATTGGCTAACTGATTGAGCAAAAGAGCATTGACAAAG
>WGAX01000197.1 GCA_015494595.1 Nitratiruptor sp. | reverse complement strand
GTCTACTATAAAACTATTTATGCATTAGACACTATAGAAGCAAAACTTCGGGCAAAGATTGCCAACTATTGCATAGGACGCAAGGGAACATCAGGAAGTGACTTTGATAATATAAAAACACTCCACAGTATCAATCCGGGAGAGGGATACAAAGTAATGGAATGCGCCCTCTATGCTCAAGAAGCCCGCAGAGGACAATATGATACAACCAGCCATTATGCAATACCAGGTTGGAGCGGTTTTATTGATTTGGATGATCCCAAAACCGATAAAACACAACAAACTGTTGCAACCCCTGGCTCAAAGCTCTCCTTTGCACGAGACATTATCAAAGCCCTCTCTCACAACAGTTGCGATTTGGATGCTGCCAGCAGCCATATAGTTATGGTCTTTCCAGGTGTCTATCCAAGCATAGATCCAAGAGATGCTTTAGGCTGGAGACTCTATAAAGATCCCAGCAAAAAAAGCGATTTACGCGCATTTCAAGTGAAAAGAGTTGATGATACGACCATGCAATTTACTGATGTTGTTCCCAATGAGATTAAAGATATCTACTATTTAGCCTACACTGCAGTAGCATATGTACCTGAGCAACAGCCCGATGGCTCCTACAATCTCTATCTATACTACAACTATCGACCATGGGATGGAGAAACTTACAAACAGGGAGAAAAGGCTTTAGTCATTGATAAAATATCAAGCTTTCACTTTCGCCAAATCGCAAAAAATATTGCTCTCAAAATATGTAGTTATACACGCTTTGGCGATGAAAATATTACATTTTGTGCAGAAAGATCGATACCATGAGACACGGACTTACACTACTAATGACAATCGTATTTATCTTGCTATTGGGTACCATTGTAGGGCTCACCCTCTCTAGTTTTAGTACTACAACTGCAAAGGCAACGCATCAATATCTCTATAAGCAGGCACAAATCTTGGCACAAAGTGCTGTAGAGTATGCTATTTTAGCTGTACAAGGCCATCTTACCACAAACAATTGTGTAAAACAGGTAAACATCAATTACAACAACACCTTTGATCTTAATGTAACAATTCACTATATAGGCAATAATCTTCCAACAAACTGTCCTATTTTATATAACAATTTACGACATAATGAGAGTAATCTGACACTCTTGATGGATGTCTCAGTGACACTCAATCCAGCTATCCAGGCAACAGAGCCAGAATTTCGTTATGTAAGGCGCTCAATAGAAAAACTTTGATAATCGCAATATTTTAAGCAAACTATTGTTACAATACAGGAAAAAATTTCAAAAGAAAAGGAAGTTATATGGACTATTTGCACTTTTACGGCAAAAATTTTGATCTTACAGATCCTATCAAAACCTATATTGAAGATGCAGTTGCCTCTTTAGAGAAACTGGGATTGGATATTACAGGGGTAAATGCCACTATCTCTGCAGATGAGAGAAATGGGAAAAAAGGATTTACCTTTGAATTTGATATTCATGTGGCAAAAAAGGGAAATGTAGTTATTACCCAAAAAGATAAAGATGTTTATGCTGCAATAGATTTGGCACTTGCACGAGCCAAAAAGGTACTTCGACGCTACGCAGATAAAATCAAAAACCATAAAAATCTCTCCTTAGAAGAGATTATGGCAGCACCAATGTTGGAAGAGGAGATCCAAGAGGCACTCAACTATACAGATGAAATTGTCCCTACCCCATTTGATGTGGATAAGCCAATAAGTGTAGAAGAGGCTGTAGAGATTTTGAAAAACTCCAACAAATACTTTATCGTTTTTGAAGATAAATCTGGTAAAACCAGAGTACTTTATAAAAGAACAGACGGAAAATTTGGGCTCTATTAACCCTCTCTCCTCTGCCTTTGGGCAGAAATTCCCCCTATAATTTTTCAACTCCTGTTTTATAAAATTTTCAGTTAATTTACTCTAACATATAATTCATTCATTTGAAAGAAATGCTCCTTAACTTTTCTACTAACCAAAGAAATACATTTACCCGATAATGCAAAAAACTATGCAAAAAAGGATCAAGCAATGCATAATACTATGCTTTATATATTTAGAATGTTGATTATAATTTTAATGCTACAAATTGCTATTCCAATCTCATATACTCTACCCCCCTTTTTTATCTCTCATCTCTATGCAGATGAATGGGATGATATATGTAGTAATACTCCTCCCCCATCTCATAACTCCTCATCAAGTAGTTTCTACAGCAGTAGTGGAGGCAGTAGCTCTTCAAGTGGCAGTTCAGCTGGAGATAATCATTGGACGCCTCCTTCATCTTGTCCTTATTATTATGGATACATTCTTGTAAAACCTGTAGAAGCAATTGATTACCATCCTCATATAGGAAGTGAAGCTCATTATAAAATAGAAGCAAATAAAGGTCATCATTTTAAAATAGAGGCCACAGGCTTTAGTAAAGCTATAAAAAAAATCAATATTCCCAATGCACAATGCACTCAAAAAAATAATACTATATATGAATGCAGCACATCTGGAGGAATTCGTGGCACAGTTACTGTTCAAGTTCCTGAAAATGTCACATGTAATGCATATGTAGGAATTTGGGTAACAAATCTTGATGTTCCATCAAGGGATAGAAGCCGTTGTGGTACAGGAGGTCAGAATTCAAGTATCTATTTTGGTAAAACATACATCAAAGAAGTGCCCAACAGTACTAAAGTTATAGATAAAACAAGAAAAATTTTTACAACCACATTTGAAAATGGAGAAATTGTATATCATAAATTCAATTACATACGTTATTCGCTTCCTCGTGGGATGGAATTTATTACTGCAGACAAAGCACCAAGTTATCTCAAAAATAAACTTTTCACACTCCAGGATGGAAGAAAAATCGTTTTAGAACATCCTGTTATTCCCAATGAAAAACCCACTTGCTCCGCGGTTATACAAACCCCTGATGGGCATATTACAGCTATAGAATGCCGCTATGCTTTTTGGATGGGCAAAGAAAAAGCTCAGACAAAACTCTACTATCAAAAATATTATAGTCCAAGCGGATGTATCCATAATGAAGTGGTAGCAGAGTTACGCAACTACTGCCCAAGACTGCAAGCTAAGGCATATCCTCCTGTTAATGAAATAGAGTCAGTACCTGATATTAAAGTGACAATTGATGATAGTAAAGACCCTGTTAATAAAACAGAAGAGTTTTACTATATTATACGAGTTAAAAATATAGGACAAGGCACGGTAAAAGAGACTACTAAATTTCGTGTACTTCTTAAACATAATGGCCAAGTTCAGATGGTAAAAGATCAAAACGGCAAATATGTTTATTTACTTAATTACATACGCCACGAGGCACCAGCTGGATGGAGCTGCCGTTTCGATTCTCGCCAAGAATATCGTACCCTCTTTTGCGATTATGATCAAAGTATTCCTCCAGGTAAAGAGTTTCTTTTCAAACTTTATGTTAAATCACCAAATTTCAAAAAAGTAAGCGAAACAGCATATGTAAAAGCAGGAGTCTGTCCTGTACAATTTGAAAATGTACGCAACAATATTGATGAAGAATCTACTGTAATCAGAAATAAAAATGGTTATGATGTTAAAGTAACTCTTAAAGATGTTTATGATCCTGTTGGTGGAGGAAATAGCGATAAAACTGAAGCTTTTTATAAAGCAACACTCACCAATAAAACAGATGAAGCAATCAATAATCTAAAAGTGTATATCTATCCCTCCAAGCATATTGTCTCTCTCACCTCATACACTCTAAAAAATTGGGGATTACCAACAGAGTGGAGCTGCCAACTAACAACTAGACCGGGACACTGGGGTGAATGGATAAACTATAATAGCTCGGGAGTAGTATGTACTGTACCCCATTTAAATCCAAAAGAGACAATCCCTTTTAATTTCCATTATCAAATCTACACAGAAGATGGTACTGGTCAATATCTTAAAGAGCTTTATACAAAACTCATAGCAGATAAAACTAATGATTATTATCCACAAGATAATGAAGCAACAGAGCATACCACAATTGATCATAACTATAATCTGTATGATCTTACAATAACTAAAACAGCAGATAAAAAGAAAATTACTAAAAGTGATACAGTTAAATTTACTGTTACTGTAACTGGCAAACCAAATATGGCTCGTGAATTAGCATACAACAAAGCAATAATTATAGATAAACTTCCTCCTGAGCTTGAAATTGTTTCTTACAACTGCTACTATGGAGCAAATGGGCACAGATATGGCTCATTACAGTGCTCTTATGATGCAAATACTCATACAATCACTTCCTCTACTTCAAAATTTTGGAAAGATTACTATAAAGATACTATAGAGATAGTTGCTAAAGTAAAAAATAGCTATAATGGAGCAGAAAAAAATGTCATAAATAGAGCAAAAGTAGAGTATAGAAAAGATGCAAAAGTCAATGACTTAAACCCAAGAGACAACGAAGCCTCTGCAAGTGTCACTATTACAACTACACCTACTACTCTGCTAGCAGAGTATCGTTTTGATGAGTGTGATTGGAATAAAGAAGTTATCAAAGACGAGACAGGCAACACCACTGCACATAAAGTTGGCTCTCCCATTAATACGACAGATGAGCAAAAAGTGCTTTGCCGCTCTGCTAAATTTTATGGCTCCTATAAAGGCTCTATAGATATAGACAATATTAATGTCTCTACCCAACCAAATGAAGCTACAACAGTCTCTTTCTGGATGTATTGGGATGGACGC
>WGAX01000196.1 GCA_015494595.1 Nitratiruptor sp. | reverse complement strand
GTGGTAGTGCATTTGGCAAGTGGTAAAGATCTTGTTTTGCAGCCACTGAAGAAACTTACCAAGGAGCATAAGCTTAGCCAAGAGGCAAAAGTAGCGATGGTGCAGATTGCAAAGCATTTAAAGAAAATGGAATGCTACACCTGCCACGATACCTGGGCACCGCAGTGCTATGGGTGTCATGTAAAAGTAGATTATAGCGGTGGCAAAAAGGGAGTGGACTGGCTAGCAGTCGCTCATGCCCACGATATACACGGCACGGATGCAGCCAAGAGAGGTACGCTCAAAGATTTTCTCATTGATGGCAAAGTAACAGAGACCAGAAGCTATCTGCGCTGGGAAGATCCGATTTTGGTAATGAATGGGGAGGGGCGTATAGCTCCTGCCATTCCAGGATGCCAAACTACCGTCACAGTTATTGGCAAAGATGGCAAGGCGATTGTGCAAAACAAGATCTACCACACCCAAGATAATGGCAAAGATGTGCTTGCTATTGATATGGCTCCTGTGCACTCACACACAGTCCAAAAAGAGGCTAGAAGTTGTGAGAGCTGCCACAACAATCCTAAATCTATGGGGTTCGGGATTGGTGGAGGTAAGCTCTTTGCAAGTCCTGGAGAGAGCCTTATAGTCGATCTTATGAGTGCAGATGGAAAAGTGATTCCCAAAAAGATTACGATTCAAAAGCCAGGTATCAAGGGACTCAATTTTGATTGGAGCCGCATTATCGATGAAAACTATACCCAGTTGGTTACCGTGGGGCATCACTGGAGCTTATCTCGCGCCCTTAATGCCCAAGAGATAAGTTATCTAGATAGAAGAGGGGTGTGTATGGCGTGTCACCAGACAATACCGGATAAAGATTTAGCAGTGAGCTTGATGGTGCATATAGCCCAGAGTGCAGGGGTAAAAATTGATAATAGAATGCATAAAGAGATTTTGCATAAAAATCTTCTATTAAGTGCCTGGGTGCAGATCTTGGGAGCAGTGATGGCATTTTTGGGATTTGGTGTTTGGATCTATAGAAGAAAGAGGAGAGCTATCTAGATGGAAAGATCTGCTCAAATGTTGATGGGCGTCCCATACTATCGTCATCTGTAGCTTTTTTTGCAGTGGCGATGGGGTGTAGGATATAGCCTTTGTTGACTCTGCCGTTGACTACTTTTGCATAGGAGATTTTTGGCAAAACTTTAGTTATGACAATCTCCCCTCTTTCTATCTCATCTCTTCCTAAATACTCTTTTGTATAAGGATCATAAAGCTTTTTGCCAAGAGCGTATGCTTTGAAATGATCACCTTTGTGAATCAGTTTGCCCCCCAGATCTATAATTACCCTATTTTTACCTCTGTAGCCTATCACTTTTGGGGGGTATAGCTTAAAAATAACCTCTTTAGCAAGGGTATTGGCTACTTTTTGGGCAATGCTAAATACTAAACTTTCTACCCCTCTTTTTATAGGGATTTCAAAATCTATATCAATTGTATCTGAGTATTTAATCTGTTGTAAAGGAATATTGAGGATACGATAGCTAATGGTAACATAAGCCTTATGAGAGTAGTTATGTGCATCAACAAGAGAGCAGCCTGGCTCTTTAGTGATACCAAAATCAAAAATTTTAGCTATAAAAAAGTAATCTACTCCCAATCTTTTGCCAAGATGGCTCAACTCTTGAGGGTTTTGATCCTGTTGCAAGAAGGCTTTTTCCAGCTCGTAATACTTGCTATTTTCCCTATCAAGAAGTATAAACCTATGGGTTTGTGAGAGGGTATCAATAAGAGCTTCTGTAAACCTCTTACTAAGAGCCTTACCATTTATAGGAATACCATCTATCTGATAGCTTGCTTTATGCTCAAAGGGTAAAACTGCCAGGCGGGGACGGTTGGAAGGGATTTGGTCTGGCGATTTGTAATGGTAGCTTTTTGTGACTCTTTTTAGCGTAACAAAAGCTTTGTATTGATGCTCACCAATCTTTTCTACCCTATCAATAGTATAGCCTCTAATTTTACCACCGCTTATTTTATAGAGATCTAATCCAGCAGCGTAATTTTTTATTCCTTTTTTACTATTTATAATAAAGAGGTCTCCATACATAGATTTTTTAGAAATGGTAACACCCTTAACTTCTCCTAATACTTCCAAAATCGCATTATATACAGCCTCTTGGCGTGTATGCCCATACCCTACTCCCCGATATACTTTAGTATGTTTTTTGACATAAACACCTGCCATAAGCAAAAAGGAGAGAAGAGAAAGAAGAAGCAGTTTTTTCATCAATTACCTTTTATTCACCAAGGTACAGACTTATCACTCCCTGCCTTGCTGATAACCTCCTCACCCTCCCAAAATGCCAAACCGCTATTGGTATCGGTAAGGCTCATCTGAATATAGTAATCTACTCTCTGTTTACCGTTTGGAAGCTCAGTCACACGCTGAATGATTTTGCCAGAAAGACTTAAATCCGGTGCAATGATTGTGCCCTTTTTAGCTATTGTACGCTGATTAAACTCTTCATTTTTTCTAAGTTTTCTCAACTCATAAGTGGCTCTATCTTCTGCTCCTCCAGCTCGCACAGCAGTAGTGACTATGAATCTGCCGCTATTTAATAGGGCTATACGAATCTTTTTAACAATTTGGTCAATATCAAGTCTTTGGGTAGTATCATTGGTAAAATCGCTGATCATAAGTACTAATGGTTTTCCCTCTCTTCTCTTTTTATTTTCATACATTTTTTCAAGATAGGAGGAGCGAAGCATAGAGTTCACAAGTTTTAAAGAGGCTCTATTAATATCTTCATAATCAAGCCCCAAGGTTACGGGTGTAGAGGTGCCCATCTTCTCTTCATCAATATACTGCACCCCTGTCGCGGTAGCAGTGCAACCGCTCACTATAAAAGCCCCTATTACAAAGGAAATAGCAATGGTACTCTTCTTCATCCTTGCTCCTTTACTGTTTTGCTCTTATATAAAATTTAAAGCTCTCTACTTTTGGAGAGTGGGCAATTTGTCTTATAGATCGAAACTCCATCGCATTGATGGTAAGAGGGAGCCAAGGAGTAGACTCTACTTCAAAACCGCTATCATCAAACCATCGTACACGATACTCTAGCTCATATTGACGCTGCTTATGGTTTTTAAGATCTACTTGAACCTCTAAAAGATTATTGACAAAACGGGAATTATATCCCACAATAGAGACCTTATAATCAAGAGGAATATTATTAATAATATACTCATTTGTAGCACTTCTTAATACATTGCTTGCACTTTTATGTGCTGGATAAGTGGATGGTGAAGAGGATGAGGCACAACCAAGTATCGTAAAAGCGATTACTGTAAGAGTGGCAATCTTTTTAATCATTTTCGCTCCCTTGAATAAAGTCACCTTTAAAATTTTTAATTATTGTTATATCTTTTTGAGGAGAATTGAGAATTACATCTCCCTCTCCTTTGAGCTCTATTACATCAATTTTATCCAGATTGAGAGCCACATCTCCATGAAAGTTTATACTCAACTTCTCTATTGGAGCTGATGCATAGATGGAGCAATCCCCATCTATAGATACATGTATATGCTCTTGAGGCTCTTTAATAAAGAGTGTTGCATCACCCTCAATACGAAGGGAGGTAATTTGATTTGTAATATGCAATACACTATCCCCTGCTATAAAAAGAGGAGGGAGAGGCTCATCTGTTTCGATAGTGATGGTAGATTCATATATCTTACTCCTATCTGCAAGGAGTGCAATGGAGCCATTTTTGATAGTGACAGCAAGCCTTTTATCAAAGGTGATACTATTGTCTCCTTTTTTGATATATAGTTTGCTATCTGGCAATTCAATTGCTATTTTTTTGAGATGATCGGGTAAAGAGATGGTAGCATAGGTTACTTTTTGCTTTTTGGCACTCCCTTTTTCATACTTTTTACCATTAATAATAATCCCCGTATTTCCCGTCACAATACTATTGGGCGAAATAATGGTTTTATTAATAATCATATTATCCCCTCCATATACAAAAAGAGTACACAATACTAAAAGCGCAACTGATATTTTTTGATAACTTTTTTTCTCTGTTTGCATTTTCCAATACTCCCTTTACTACATTTTTTACCATCTATCCAGACTGTATATGAAAGATTACTTTTGGTAAATCGTGTTTTGATTAATTGTGTATGGTTAAACCTATTGAAGCGCAAATCGCAAAAGAAGAAATTACTCAATGCTATATAGGCATAAGAGAAGAGGGTGTGGTTAATTTTACAGTGAGAAAAGGTTGTACTTTTAATCCTTGCTAATCTTAAATCACTTTGAAGAATAGTGCTCTTTTCAAAAGTTGTATGCTCTATTTTGGCATTGCGAAGTTTTGCTTTTTGAAATGTACAGTGGATAAATTTTACATTTCTTATAACTGCATTTGTAAAATCTTTATTAATAAATTTTTGGTCTTTAAAAGTTTGATTTTCTAATATGATTGAAGAGGAGGGGGGAAGAAAAAGTTTGCGCCCATACACTACTGATACAATCAATATTGTTATAAAAGCAATTTTTTTCATCATAATACTTTAAATGTTATTGTTGTTTTAAAAAAGCAGCTATTTTGACATCGCACGGGTATAACCTTTTTTATGATGGCACTGCGAGGAATTCTATTTTTTTTGAGTTTATGATAGATAAAATCCATATTAGCAAGAGCTTCGTCACCTCTTCCTTTACTAATTACAACGATTTTTGTATTGGAGCTATTCTCTAGCTCTTTTTTAATCAATCGTACAGCATTGTCAAATTTTGCTTTTTCTACCTTATAACTTGTACCGTGCCGATGGTAGCTTCTACTTTTGAGAGCCTCAGGATAGATCACAATATCTTCTATATTATCGTAATACAAAGAGGAGCGTATAACTGGTGGAGGCTCTTCTCGTGTTGTAGTAGATGGAGTTTTTCTCATTACCCTTTGTTGCGTTTGGGAGCAAGCAAAATAGATATAATCTGCAAATGGTACAGGTGTCTTTTCGGAAAAGCTACACAAATAGGTGCGATTTGAAGTGGTTACAAGATTTTCTAGCATTGTCAAAAGGCTACTTTTAGATATTCTTTTCTCTTTTTCATTACTTGTAACAAGATATTTTATAACATACGCTGTGGTAATACTCATTTTAGGAGTTAGTTGAAATGTTTTATATTTATATGAGTAGTAAGCTACAGGTATGAAGCGATAAAGAGGTGTTAAATGTGCAATATCTTTGATATTACCTATGAAAAAATAGGCATCTGCTTTTCCTCTTCGCAGATAGTCCAAAGCAAGATTTTTATTAACTGTAAAAACTTCTGGATTAATAAGGAGTTTCTCTTGCAGGCGTAAAAGGGTATAGTAGTCTCCACTCCCTTCTCCATCTACAACTACGCGTCTGTTGGAGAGATCTTTTAAAGTATGTATAGAGCTATTTTTAGGCACAACTACTACCATTGCTGCTCTATAAAGAGGGGACAATATTTTAATTTTTTGTGCGACTTGAGGAGTTTCCCTCGATAAATCCGCTAAAATATCTTCTTGCACCACTCCCATTGTGGTAGTAGAACTTTTGAGGACTCTTCGTAAATTTTCAAGATCTCCTTTTGTTTTTACCAAAGAAAAATCGGTATTGACTATCATTTTTTGAAGCAGTTTATAATCAGATGTACCCTCATATCCACTGCCAATTTGATTGGCATAGAGTGTAATGACTAAAAAAAATAGAGCAAGAAAAAATTTTTTCATCATATTTCCTCTATTCTACAATAGATTTTAAGAGCTCCTCTCTTTTTGAGCTAATAGATCGTTTCAACTCAGTTTTTGGTAAATTGATAAGAAGCTTTGCAAAAAGTTCTGGAGTAATATCTGCGTTGATAGGATAAACACCATACTCTCTTTTAAATCTAATAATATAATTGTCAATCGTTTCTGGTGTTATATTTGGATAATATTTTGATAAAAGTGCATAGGTATAAATAACCTGATCTTCAGTTGAAAGAGAGTGAAATTTTCTTTTAAAATTATTAATAACTTGAGGCTCTGGAATAGCATTTGGAATAACTGTCCAATATGGTAAAAGTTTAAGTTTACCTAGTAATTCCACTGCACTTGCTTCACTTAGTACTCGCAAAGATTCGTGCACACCATTTTGTACCTTTGCTTGACCACCAAATCCAAAACCGTTTCCCGCAATGAAGAAAGAGATTTTATTGGAGTCTGCTATCTTTTTAATAGTAATTTTATTTTTTGCAACTGCAAAAGGGATATATTCTCCTGTAAAGGGATTATAAGCACGCAAATCCAATCCTAAATGGATCTCTTTATAAGAGTATTCTCCTTCTCCCTCACCTTCACTCTCTCCCATCCCTTTTCCAAAACTAAGTCCAATATTTGCACTTGCCTCTTTTGCCCTTATAGCATCAAATTCACTAATCTCTCCCTCAATCACATAAGCCTCACTATTTTGTGGAAATGCTTCAGGAGATGTAACAATATGCACCTTATATCCCATATTTAAAAATGCACTTTTGATCATTCCCTCAATATCTTCGGGCAATTTTCCTACAGCAGCTGTTTTATTGGTAATAGGAGATATATAAATATAAATGTCATTTGATTTAACTTGATAGAGCATATCTCCTATCTTTTCTAAAGAGACATTATATTTGGTAGTATTTTCTACTACTTCTTGTTTTGGCTGCTCTAATTTAGGGATCATCTTTTTAGCAACGCCAGTTGCACATCCTGTCAAAAAAGGCATTAATAAGAGTAAAAAATATATTTTTTTCATTACCACTCTCCTAGTTTAGAATCTTTAAGCTCAACATCATTATAGATCTTTTTAGCTGCTTTTTTATCTTCAATCTCTACACCTGCATTAATTTTTTTATCTATTAATTTACTATGTTTGATATTTACAATATTTGTAACCTCTTTTACCTTACTTCCTTTCTTTACAATAACACCCACATTCTCTTTCTTTGTCCCAAGTACATTTTTAATCTCTACATAATTATATACACTTTTTATTCTCTTCTTTTTATCTACTACTACACCAGCTTTTTTGAGATCGCTTTTTTTACGAATAACAGTATAGTGGTATTTTTCAGGGTTTTTATGGCTTCTACTTTTAATAAGAACTTTTTTGAAAAGCTTATCCTCTTTTCCTTTTCCAGACTTTTCAAAAAAGTCCTCTACATCTGTTGTACCTTCTAGTCTTCTAACATTTTGAGGAAGAGAAATCTGACTCTTATTTAGGAAGAGTCTTTTGGCTTTTCCTTCTGCTCTTCTTGCTTTTTTTTCCGCTTGATGAGATTTATACTTTGCCTTATGCTTAGCATAATCCTCCTGAAATTTAACCTTATTATCTATTAAAAATTGGGAGTAGTCTTGCGCATACCCCATCCCTCCTACTATAAGAATAATTAATAAAGTTTTCATCCTTTTTCCTTTAAAAGAGGAAGAGTAAAACCTCCTCCTCTTTTTACTTAATCTCTACCCCTACGTTTCCTGTATTGATAGATTTATCTAAGTTTGTTTTATTCAAAATCAACGATTTGTTGACTTTAGAGCCTTTAATTGCTACACCTGCATTGCCAGTATTAATAGACTTGTTGATGTTAGTCTTATTCAAAATCAATGACTTATTAACTTTGGAGCCTTTAATTTCTACGCCCGCATTACCCGTATTGATAGACTTATTGATGTTGGTCTTATTCAAAATCAACGACTTGTTAACTTTAGAGCCTTTAATTGCTACACCTGCGTTACCAGTATTAATAGACTTGTTGATGTTGGTCTTATTCAAAATCAACGACTTATTAACT
>WGAX01000195.1 GCA_015494595.1 Nitratiruptor sp. | reverse complement strand
ATCATCAAAGAGGTATTTGAAACGAGCGACAAACTCAAAGAGTGCACCCTTACTTTTATGACTTCTGATCACGGAGAGATGATGGGAGCAAAAGATGAGGGTGGACGCTTTGGACATGTCTTTTTGGGCTTTGCAGATGCAAAAGTGCCAATGATTATCTATGCCAACAAAGCCTGCCAAAAAGATGTAGTAAAAAGACTGAGCCTTCAAAATGTTATTTCTCACTATCAATTTGCTAAACTTATAGCCAAAGCTTTGGGCTACAATATTATCAATCCAAATGAGGATGGCAGCTACTACATTAATGGTGTAGGAATTGCTGGAGAAAAAGGTTTTATCCAATATCGCAAAAAAGGAAAGTTATGAGGATTTTAGTAACAGGTACTGCTGGCTTTATCGGTTTTCATTTAGCAAAAAGATTGCTTGATAGAGGCGATGAAGTTATAGGTATTGATAATATTAATGACTACTACGATGTAAATGTGAAATATGGCAGACTAAAAGAGCTTGGACTCACAGAAGATGAGTTTGCTTTTGCCAAGCGCTATCAGAGTAAAATTTATCCAAAACATACATTCTATCGCATCGATCTAGAAGATAAAGCTGCACTGGAGGCAATTTTTAAAGAGTATGAGCCAACGCATGTGTGTCACCTGGCTGCACAAGCTGGCGTGCGCTACTCTCTTACCAACCCAGATGCCTATATCCAGAGCAATATCGTTGGCTTTATGAATATCTTAGAGGCTTGCCGGCACTATAAAGTAGAGCATCTAGCATATGCTAGCAGCTCAAGCGTGTATGGGCTTAATGAGAGGATGCCATTTAGTATAGAAGATAATGTAGATCACCCAATTAGTCTCTATGCAGCTAGCAAAAAGAGTAATGAGCTTATGGCGCACACCTACTCCTATCTTTATAACATCCCAACGACGGGACTAAGGTTTTTTACCGTCTATGGACCTTGGGGAAGACCTGATATGGCGCTTTTTCTATTTACTAAAGCGATTTTAGAAGATCGCCCAATAGATGTCTTTAACTATGGCAAGATGAAAAGGGACTTTACCTATATTGATGATATTGTTGAAGGAGTTGTAAGAGTCATCGACAATCCAGCAAAGCCAGATAGCTGCTGGAGTGGTAGACATCCAAATCCAGCCAGCTCAAAAGCTCCATATCGCATATACAATATCGGCAACGGCTCGCCGGTGGAGCTGATGGATTTTATCGAAGCACTCGAAGAGGCTCTAGGTAAAAAAGCCAAGAAAAATATGCTCCCACTCCAGCCTGGCGATGTGCCAGCTACTTGGGCAGATACAACTGCTTTACAAAAGGATCTTGACTACAAGCCAAATACACCAGTCAAAGAGGGTATAAAAGAGTTTGTAAAATGGTATAGGAGCTTTTATGGTGTATAGTAGCATAGCGGCACTGCTCGCGGCAGTTTTAAGCTATTTTTTCTTCGACAAAGAGATTGTAGCCTTTTTTTGTGAGCATAAGCTCCATTTTTTTCGCTATATTACCTATCTTGGTGATAGCGCTCCTTACATTTTTGGCTCTTTGATTATCTATTTTCTTTATCGCAAAAGGCAAAAAATTGCACAAAAAGCGCTCTTTGTATTTAGCAGCGTCTTTGCTTCAGGCCTCGTAGCTGTGATGCTCAAAGTGCTTATTGGCAGACCCAGACCAAAAGTCTATCTTCACGATCATATCTACACTCCTCAACTTTTGGAGTTTCATAGTAAATTTTGGTCTATGCCATCAGGCCACACCACCACAGCCTTTGCTGTGGCTGCTAGCTTTAGCTTTATTTGGCCAAGATATAAAGTGCTCTTTTTCCTAGCAGCAATACTAGTAGCCCTTAGCCGCGTTGCGCTTTGCAAGCACTACTTAAGCGATGTAATTGTAGGAGCTGTGCTTGGCACGATCGTAACCTACCTCTTGCATAAAAGGTATTTTAATGCCATATAGGTTGGTTTTAGCCCTTTTGATTTTTATCAATTTCTATCTCTTTTTGGGGGCTTTTCCTCTTTTTAATCTAGATGAAGGAGCCTTTAGCGAAGCAACACGCGAGATGCTTGCTTCACACAACTACATCACCACCTATCTCAATGGTGCGCTGCGTTTTGATAAACCAATCCTTATCTACTGGTTGCAAGCCCTCAGTGCCAAAATTTTTGGGCTTAACGAGTTTGCTATGCGCTTGCCAAGCGCCATTGCTGCAACACTTTGGGCGGTGCTCATATTTAGCTTTACAAAGCGCTTTTTCAATGAGGCAAAAGCCTTTTTTGCCACACTTTTTATGGTAACCTCTTTGCAAATCTCTCTCATTGCCAAGGCTGCTATTGCAGATGCTCTGCTCAATCTCTTCATAGCTTTATCGATGTTTTGCTTTTACCTTTACTACCAAAGCCATCAAAAGCGCTATCTCTACATTACTTATGCTGCCATTGGTTTTGGGGTGCTTACAAAAGGGCCTGTGGCGATACTCATCCCAGTAGCTGTGAGTTTTCTTTTTTTATTAAGAGAGCTTCGCTTCTGGTTGCGATCTATTTTTGATCCAGTGGGTATTGCTATCTTTTTGGCAATTGCACTTCCTTGGTATGT
>WGAX01000194.1 GCA_015494595.1 Nitratiruptor sp. | reverse complement strand
AGGCTTTAGCCCAGGATACAAAAAAGCTCAAAGTCGGCGATCCCTATGAGCCAGATACATTTATGGGACCTCTTATTAATGAGGAGGCAGCTATGAGAGCTGAGCGATGGGTAAAGAGTGCCATTGAGGCAGGAGCGAGGCCCATTCTTGAAGGTAAAAGAGAGGGGCGCTACTTCTATCCGGCTATTATGGCAGATGTGACGGAAGATATGCCAATAGTGTGTGAAGAGGTGTTTGCGCCAATTGTAAGTCTTGTGAAGGTAAAAGATTATGAGGAGGCGATTGAGAAGATGAATAACTCTCCCTATGGGTTACAATTTTCTATCTTCACGCGAGATATTGAGCTTATTAAGAGATTTATCGATGATGCAGAGGCGGGGGGCGTAGTTGTTAATGACATCCCTACGCTGCGCTTTGATATTCAGCCTTACGGTGGCGTAAAACTTTCAGGTATTGGCAGAGAGGGACCAAAATTTGCTCTACAAGATTTTACAGAAATTAAGTCGGTGGTGATTGTATGAAACTCTTACTTATTGAAGATGATAAGCTCTATGCAAAACAGGTACAGGTGCTCTTTCGAGAGCGTTTGGGGTATGAGGTAGATGTAGTACGAAGCTACAAAGAGTTTAAAGAGCTTTCTTCTTTAGATGAGTATAAATATGTGTTGCTTGATATTTTCTTAGATGATTGTGCTGATTGTGGGTTGGTAGATGAGATTATCGAAAAAGACAAACCTATTATTGTTGTAACTGCTTCAGAAGATTTAAGTATCTTTGATAAATATAACAAAAAAAGAATTATCGATTATGTTATTAAGCACGATATGGTGCGTCTTGAATATCTTGTAATGAAACTAAAAATCCTTGACTTTTTGGAGCAATTTGCTGTTTTGTTAGTAGAGGAGTCGCCAAGCTATAGGCGTTATCTTTATAATTTTTTTAAGATCTACTATCCCTATGCCAATATTATGCTTGCAGGAAGTATGGAGGAGGCACTAGAGATTTTACAATATAATGATGATTTTATTAAACTGATCATAACCGATTATGTACTAGGAGAGGGCAAAACAGGATTGGAGCTGGTCAAAGAGGTTCGCCAAAAGTATCTTTTTGAGGATTTAGCCATCATTGCTCTTACAGGAATTGATGTAGACAATATGATGGCGCGCTTTTTAAAGAGTGGAGCAAATGACTTTTTGCAAAAGAGCTTTACCAATGTTGAGTTTATATGCCGTATTGATAATGTGGTCAAAGCGCTGATCCAGTTTGAAGAGATTAAAAGCTATGCAAATAAAGATTATCTTACTGGCTGCTTCAATAGGCGTTATCTGTATGATGCCGGTATGAAGATGTTTTATGCCTTGCGTCGAGCCGATAAAGATGTAGCTATTGCTATTTTGGATTTGGATCGCTTCAAAGAGCTTAACGATACCTATGGTCATATTATAGGAGATGTGGTATTGAAAGATTTTGCTCAAATCTTGCAAGAGAGTATTAGGGGAAGTGATTTTGTTGTGCGTTTTGGGGGAGAGGAATTTTTGATGTTCTTGGGCTCTTGTGATAAAGAGAGAGCCTATACTATTATAGAGGAGCGTGTCCGCAAGCGGGTGGAAGAGAGAGTTATTCGCATTGATGAGTATGAGATTCGCTATAACTTCTCTGCAGGGATTTGTGATACAAGCTGTGCAGACACATTTGAGGGAATTATTGCCCAAGCAGACCAAAAACTTTATAAAGCAAAAGAGAAGCGAGGAGTGACTGTTGTCTAAAAGAGTGCTGGTAAGTGCTTGTCTACTTGGAAGGAATTGCCGTTATGATGGAGGTAACAAAATCGATTGGCAGCTTTTAGAGAAATTGGAGGGGTGTGAAATAGTAGCCTTTTGTCCAGAAGAGAGTGTTTTGGGGGTACCACGAGAGACGATTGATATAGTAGCAGGAAAGGCGATTGGTAATGAGAGTGGAAAGGAGTATACTCAGCAGTTACAAGAGCAGGCAAAGCGTATAAAAAAACACTTTAAAAGTTTTGATGCAATATATCTCAAATCAAAATCTCCAAGTTGTGCTTTGCAGAGTGCTAGAGTCTATGATAATAAGAGGTGTTTTCTAGGGAGTAATGGCATAGGAGTTGTGGCCAAAGAGCTCAAAAGACTTTATAAGGATGCCAAATTTTTTGAAAGGGAGGGAAAGAGGTGATAGAGATTGGAATGAAAGCGCCAGATTTTTGCTTGCCAAATCAAGATGGTACAGAGATCTGTTTGCACGATTTGGCAGGCAAATGGGTAGTACTCTACTTCTATCCAAAAGATAACACCCCAGGATGCACTACAGAGGCTTTGGATTTTACCGCTCATTTGGAGGAGTTTGAAAAGCTTGGTGCTGCTGTTTTGGGTGTGAGTCCAGATAGCTGTGAGAGTCATCAAAAGTTTATCCAAAAAAAGGATCTTAAAGTAACGCTACTGTGCGATCCCCAAAAAGAGGTGCTTAAAAAGTATGGGGCTTGGGGGATCAAAAAGATGTATGGCAAAGAGTATGAGGGAGTTATTCGCACCACTTATCTTATCGATCCAAGTGGCAATGTGGCTGCTGTGTGGCCAAAGGTTAGAGTCAAAGGGCATGTAGAGAAGGTGTTGCAGAGGCTAAAAGAGCTGGTGCAGTAGTTATAATTTTTATTTAAGTTTATTTTTTATAAAATAGCGCGCCTTTTAATACACACGCAGTAATCCTTGATGGGTTGCGGCTTGGCCGTTGATGACTGCGGAGGCATAAACCTAAACAGTACAAGGAGAGAGAATGGTTACAATGAAAGATTTGCTTGAGTGCGGTGTGCACTTTGGTCACCAGACACGCAGATGGAATCCAAAGATGAAGCCTTTTATCTTTGGTGTAAGAAAAAATATCCACATTATTGACTTACAAAAGACCTTGCGCTATTTTCGCTACACCTACAATATAGTGAGAGATGCAGCAAAAGAGGGTAAAACGATTCTTTTTGTTGGGACTAAAAAGCAGGCAAAAAATGCTATTGAAGAGTATGCAAAAAAGTGCGGTATGCCCTATGTCAATGCTAGATGGTTAGGTGGAACACTTACAAACTTTAATACAATTAGAAAATCTATTAGAAAACTTGAAATTATTGAAGAGATGGAAAATAGCGGGCAGATGGATCTTTTGACTAAAAAAGAGGCTTTGATGCTCAGACGCCGCAAAGAGAAGCTTGAAAACTTTCTTGGCGGAATTCGCGATATGAAAAAACTTCCTGATATGCTTTTTATCATCGATGCAGTAAGAGAGCATATTGCAGTCAAAGAGGGGAATAAGCTTGGTATTCCAATTGTAGCTCCCCTTGATACAAACTGCGATCCAGACTTAATTGACTATCCAATTCCTGGCAATGATGATGCGATTAGAAGTATCCAGCTTTTCTGTAAAGAGATGGCTGAAGCAATCATTGAAGGAAAAGAGCTTAGAGAGCAAGAGTTAGAGGGTGAAGAAGAAGAGAGCCAGCCAATAACTGAAGAGGAGAAGCAAGAGGTGATTGAAGAGGCTCGTGAAGAGATTGCAAAAGAAGAGGCAGAAGAAAAAGTTGAGGAGGAGAAGTAATGGCAATTAGCGCAGCACAAGTAAAAGAGCTAAGAGAGCGCACAGGCGCTGGTATGATGGATTGTAAAAAGGCTTTGCAAGAAGCCGGCGGTGATATGGACAAAGCCATTGAGATCCTTCGCAAAAAGGGCATTGCAAAAGCTGCCAAAAAGGCTGATAGAGTAGCAAGCGAAGGGACTATTGCAGTAGAGGTGAGTGAAGATAATAAGTGCGCTACTATTGTAGAGGT
>WGAX01000193.1 GCA_015494595.1 Nitratiruptor sp. | reverse complement strand
TTGTAGCTTCTCAAAATCCTTTGGTAAAAGCATATCTTTGTGAGGAAAAACAAGGCGAAAAATGGGATCGTTTTGGTAGTTTTCCCAATCAATAAGCTCATCTACCAGATAGTTGTTTATTTTAAAAGGAAAAACCAACGAAGCGATCTCTGTATTTTTTATATCTTCATCTGATAGGTACTTTTGCACTTGTGGTATTTTTTTAAAACTTTTACTATTATAAGCTTTGTATGTCAATGTGTTGCTCCATAATTTTTATAATTTTTAGTTAATATTATAACATATAATATATTTTTAAGATGCACTAGATTGTAGCGCTCAAAGCTAATGCTTTGAGCTATTTTAATGGTTGTAGATGGTTTTGTTTTTAATGACAAGCTCTTTTGTCAATTCATAAACTATTGGCGTTCCTGTGGGAATCTCAATTTTGTGAATATCTTCAGGAGCGATTTTTTCCAAAAACATAATTAATGCCCTCAATGAATTGCCATGAGCTGCGATCATCACATCTTTATATTTCAGTAAAGAGGGGACAATCTCTTCATAAAAATATTCAATTACTCGCTCTCTCGTATCTTTGAGTGATTCACTTTTTGGGTGATAGCCAATGTTAGCATATTTAGGATCTATAGGGTAGCGCTCTTCAAAATCTGGCTCACTCTCCTCAATGGGTGGGGGAGGGGTATCGTAGCCTCTACGCACTGCCATAAAGAGCTCTTCACCATATTTGGTTTTGACTTCATCTTTGTTCTTGCCTTGCCAATCCCCATAGTGGCGCTCATTAAGTTTCCAGCTGCGCATCACATCAATATGCTCCCAGCCAAGCTCGTTTAAGGCAATCTGTGCTGTATGAATAGCCCGCTTAAGATAAGAGGTATAGCAAATATTTGGATAGATGTTGGCATTTTTAAGCAGCTCGCCTGCTTTTTTGGCTTCTGCTTTTCCTTTTTCACTCAATTCTATATCGATCCAACCAGTAAAGAGATTTTTTGCATTCCAGACACTTTGCCCATGGCGTATAAGTATAAGTCTCATGTTACATCCTTGCCGCTATAAAATCTGCTAATTCCATAAGTCTGCCACTGTAGCCATATTCATTATCATACCAGCTAAACACTTTGACTTTATTACCATCTACTACCATCGTGGAGAGTCCGTCAATGATAGAAGAGTGAGGATTATTAATGATATCAGTTGACACTACTTCATCGTAAGTGATTTCGAGTATGCCTTTGAGACTATTTTGCATTGCTTCTTCAAAAGCCTTATTTACCTCTTCAACAGTTACGCTTTTTTTAAGGGTTGCATTGATATCGGTGATCGCTACATCAGGCACAGGTACACGTAATGCCAAAGCGTTCATTTTGCCCTCTAATTCTGGAATCACTTTGGTAGTAGCAATAGCTGCACCGGTAGAAGTTGGGATGATATTTTGTGCTGCGGCTCTGCCTCTTCTGTGTTTTCCTGGTTTTTTTGCATCTACTGTCACTTGGCTTGATGTATATGCATGTACAGTTGTAACAAGTGCACTCTCTATACCAAAACTATCATTTAATACTTTAATGGCTGGTGCCAAACAGTTGGTGGTACATGAGGCATTGGATATTACATCATGCTTATCTGGATCATACCAATCATGATTAACACCCATAACTACAGTAAGCTCTGCATCTTTACTAGGAGCTGAAATGATAACCTTTTTGGCTCCAGCTTCAAGATGCTTAGCTGCATCTGCACGTTTTGTAAATTTACCTGTGCATTCAAGCACAATATCTATGCCAAGCTCTTTCCACGGAAGTTTTTCGGGATCTCTACCAGTTACAAGTGTAATTTTTTGATCGCCAACTTGTAAATAGTCATCACCATATTCAATATCTACAGGAAATCTTCCATGTACAGAGTCAAATTTGAGCATATAAGCAAGATCTTGGGCAGTTCCACTGCCACCATTGGCAACACAAATCTCAATATTTTTAGGTTTATTGAGAATATAGTGCCAAAGCACCATTTTCCCTATTCGTCCGAGTCCGTTTATTGCAACTTTTTTCATACCAACTCCTCATAAATTTGCCTCAATTTTATCTTTTTTTTGATTAAATATGAATTATTTCCCCCTGTTTAACTATGTGCACTTTTTTATGGAGTGTTTGAATGAGATGCTTTTTGAATATATGTTGTTTATCTTCTTCACCATGTACCAAAAAGATCTTCTCAAGCCCAGAGATTTTACTTACCCAATCTGTAAGCTCTTTTTGATCACCATGGGCAGAAAAGCCATTGATTGTATAGATTTTGGCACCCACTTTGATCTTTTCTCCATAAATTTCGATAAACTTAGCTCCTTCGATAATCTCTCTGCCTAATGTACCTTCTGCTTGATACCCAACAAAAATGACTGCATTCTTTGGATCCCAGATGCGGTGTTTGAAATGGTGCAAAATTCGCCCTCCATTACACATGCCACTGCCTGCGATGATAATATTCCCTTGTTTAAGAGCATTGATACGTCTTGAAGCATTTGGAGTAGAGGCAAAGTGAAGATTAGCAAATGTAAAAGGGTGAGGTTTATGTTTACAGTAATCGGAAAGCAGCTGTTTATACTTCTCATAAATTCTGGTAGTACGGATTGCCATTGGTGAATCTAAAAAAACTTTAGCCCAATGGGGTAGTTCTCCATTTTCGTACATCTCACCTAGGATACACAAAAGCTGCTGTGTGCGCTCTATTGCAAAAGAGGGAATAAGTACATTACCATCATGTTTAATAGTATGCAAAATTGCCTCTTTAAACTCTGCTACACTTGTATCATAATTTTTATGGAGTCTATCCCCATATGTACTCTCCACAAAAACTGCGTGTGCACTTGTGGGAGCAGAGGGTGGAGGATTGAGATGGACTTGGCGGTTGCCTATGTCTCCACTAAATATTACTTGTTTTATAATTCCATCTTCTTTGTATGTAATCTCTATAAATGCTGCTCCAATAATGTGGCCAGCATCTTTGTAGCGCACTTTAATAGCAGGGGTAAGCTTTATAGTTTGGCCATATTTGACAGTACGGCGAGGTAGTTTAAGGACTGCTTTGACATCTAGTTTAGTATAGAGTGGTTTTTTAACACTCTCTTCTTCGCCGCGTCTTTGTGCTTTTCTATATGCAGTTTCAAAATCCTCTTGCATTAAGTGTGCAGTATCCAGTAGCACCACTTTCATCACATCAAAAGTTGGAGCAGTAGCTATGATAGTGCCTCGAAATCCCTCTTTGTAAAGTAGGGGGATACGCCCAACATGATCGAGATGGCCATGCGTAACGAGCAGGTAATCAATGTCGCTTGGATTAAATCCCAAAGGCTCATAGTTTTTATATTCATCAAGCCCTTGAAACATTCCGCAATCTATAAGCACCTTTGTGCCATCATCGAATTTAACTAAATGGCATGATCCTGTCACAACCTCGGCAGCACCATAACTTATCTCAATTGTCATCGCTCCATCTCCGCTACATCTTTGATGATTTTAAGTACGCTATCAGGATTAAGACTCATAGACTCTATCCCAATCTTTACCAAAAACTCTGCAAATTCAGGATAATCACTAGGTGCTTGGCCACATAGTCCAGAGTATTTATTGTTTCTTTTTGCTCCTTCTACTGCCATTTGCACCATCTTTTTGACTCCCTCATCTCTCTCATCATAATCGAAAGCAACGATTTCGCTATCACGATCCACACCAAGGGTAAGCTGGGTTAAATCATTTGTGCCAATACTAATACCGTCGTAAATTTGTAAAAATTGATCAATCAAAATCACATTATTGGGAATCTCACACATCATATAAATAGGCACATCTTTGAGACCATTTTCTTCTATAGCTTTTTTGACTCGTTTTGCTTCTTCAATTCTTCGGCAAAAAGGGATCATCAAGACTATATTATCAAAGCCCATGTCAAAAATGGCACGTTTCATCGCCTTGCATTCCAGTGCAAAACCATCTGCGTAGTTAGGATGGGTATAGCGCGCAGCTCCACGAAAACCAATCATAGGATTGTCTTCAATTGGCTCAAAATGGCGACCACCTAATAAATTGGCATACTCATTAGATTTGAAGTCACTCATTCTTACAATACATTTTTTCGGATAGACGCTACTAGCAATTGTAGCTACCCCTTCACTAAGAGTCTTGACAAAAAAATCTATCGCATCCCCATCAAATGGAAAAGCCAGCTCATCGATAAGAGCTTTTTCTGTTTCGCTAAGGATTTCAGGATGGCGAATGGCCATAGGGTGGGCTTTGATATAATTGTTGATAATAAACTCCATCCTTGCTAATCCTATGCCATCTACAGGAAGTTTAGCCAAAGAGAAGGCAAGCTCAGGATTGCCAAGATTCATCATAATTTTTGTTTTTGGTTTTGGGAGTTTGGAAATATCCACTTTTTGCACTTCATATTTTAGAATACCTTCATAGATTTTGCCAATTTCGCCTTCAGCACAGCTGACAGTTACTGGTTGCGTGTCATGTAAGATTTTTGTAGCATTTTTGGCTCCTACTACTGCAGGTTTGCCAAGCTCACGACTCACAATTGCTGCGTGGCAGGTGCGTCCACCTGTTTCGGTAATGATAGCACTCGCTTTTTTCATCACTGGCTCCCAATCGGGACTGGTAGTGGGAGCTACCAGCACATCACCCTCGTTGAATTTCTCAGCCTCTGCCATACTAAACATAATTTTGACATTCCCCGCACCTATTTTTTCGCCAACCGCATTGCCTGTTAATAGTACTTTGCCTTTTTCTAGAAGGCGATAAATTTCAAATTCTGTGATCTTTTCTTGGCTATGTACTGTCTCGGGACGAGCCTGTACCATATAGAGCTTGCCATCGATTCCATCTTTTGCCCACTCCATATCCATAGGAGTGTAGCGGCCATTGACTTGGCTGTAGTGCTCTTCTATTTTCATTGCCCAATCAGCAAGCTGCAATACTTCATTGTCACTAATGGCAAATTTCATACGCTTTTCTATAGGGGTTTTAATATTTTTTGTCCACTGCTGGGCTAGATTTGCTTTTTCAAGGGTATCACTAAAGATCATCATTTTCTCTTTGTTCCCTCGCATACGCTTTAGAACTGCACGAAAGCCTTTTTTAAAGGTAGGTTTATGAGCATAAAATGCATCAGGATCGATAGTACCTTGTACCACATTTTCACCAAGACCCCAAGCAGCATTGATAAAGACCACATCGCGAAAACCAGTTTCTGTATCGATGCTAAACATTACACCGCTACTGCCTAAATCACTGCGAACCATCTTCATTATTACTACTGATAGGTAAACTTTCATAGGATCGAAATGGTGGATAAATTTATAGTTTATGCTACGATCGGTAAAGTTAGATGCTAGACACATTTTATATGCCCAAAGTAGATGCTCATCACCTTTAATATTGAGATATGTTTCGTTTTGACCGGCAAAAGAGGCAGTTGGAGAGTCTTCTGCAGTGGCACTGCTGCGTACCGCCAAGCTTACATCCTCTCCATACTCCTCTTGGAGTTTATGGTAATTGTCTAAAATCTCTTTCTTGAGATCAGCAGGAACTTCTCCTTGCATAATAAGATTACGAGCAGTTTTACCCACCTCCTGAAGTTTTTCAATATCATCAGGATTAAAATTTTCAAAAAGTTTGTTAAGCGGCTCCCACAGATTGTTGGTATCTAGGTAATGGCGGTATGCTGTAGCAGTAACAGCAAAGCCATTTGGCACATTGATACCAAGTGGGGCGAGATGGCTATACATTTCACCTAGGCTTGCATTTTTGCCGCCAACTTCTGCCACATCTTTTATGCTTATCTCTTTAAACCATTTGATATATGTACTCACAATTTCCCCCTTATAAGATATTAGCTACATTTTCAAGATCATTAAAATAGAGTACTTTTTGCTCTTGAAAATAGTTAAAAACTTCTTTAAAAGACTCTTCTCCAAAGAAGATAGGTATTACATTTTTATATTTGGTTATGATTTTAGCTATTGGCAGTGGCTCTGTCATAAATTGTGGTGTTACTAATACAAAAATTAGAAGATGAGGTTTATAGAGTACTTCAAGAGTTTTTTGATAGCGTTGAGCAGTTGCATCGCCAATTATATCTACTGGGTTATTGTGTGACCAAGTAGATGGTAAAATAGCATTAAGTTGCTCTATCTCCTGCTTACTAAGTCTATATATTTTTTTTCCGTGTTGTACTACAAGATCTGTTAAAATTGTACCAGGTCCCCCTGCATTTGTAATAATGAGTACTTCAGAGAAATGTGCAAATTGAGAAGCAAAAATAAGCTCATCTATATCCTCTTTGATTATTGCCCCTGCTGCATAGCTAAGTCCTATTAGCATGTCATAATCACCACTTATATTGCCAGTATGGGAAAAAGCTGCCTTTTTAGCCTCTTTTGTTTTTCCAGCTTTGTAAATAGCTATAGGTTTATTGGTATTGCGAATAGCTTCAAGGTAGCTTTTACCATTTTGTAATCCCTCTGCATATATATTAATGTATATACAATTTTCTTCTTGTTCCATTGCATTTATAGCATCTGCAAAATCAAAATCTGCCATATTGCCTAGTGAAATAATGTGGGAAAAACCAAGAGAGTGGGTATAGGCTTTATCGATAAGGGCAGTAAGCACTGCTCCAGATTGGGAGATAAGAGCGATATTGCCAGGAAGAATAGATGCTCTTGCGAAAGTGAGATTGAGATTTTTTTGGCTATTGTAGATGCCAAGACAGTTTGGTCCTATGACATTTAGATCATATTTTCGTGCCAAACTGGCCATCTTTTCTTCAGCCTCTTTATTTCCCACCTCCTTAAATCCAGCAGAGATGACGATAATATTTTTTACACCTCTTTTACCCAGCTCTTCAATGAGCTCTAGCACTAAGTGCGCTGGAATCGCAATCACAGCGGTATCGATAGGAGGAAGCTCATCAATGCTTTTATAGACCTTTTTGCCAAAAAGCGTATCAAGATGTGGATTGACAAAATAGATATTTGCACTGGAGCTAAGAGAGTTTTTCGCTAAGGCGTAGCCAACTTTATTTTCTTTATCCGTAGCTCCAAATATGGCAATATTTTGGTTTGCAAAGATATTGCTGCTTCTTATGCGTTTTGCTCTTTTTTGTTTTTTGCCAGGTTTAAGTCTCGCATCTACTGCTACAAAGCCTTCATCAGTATAGATGAGAGGGTTTACATCGAATTGCTCAATATTTTCGTTTATGAAAAGCTTTTGAAATTTTTGTACCACATCCACAACAAACTCGAGTCTATACTTTTTGCCTCGGAATGTTGGAAACATTTTAGAGATTTTTGTCGTTTTGAAACTGCGAAGTATCTCTTCTTTATTCGCTTGTGTATCGATGTAACACACATCCTTTTCGATTTCTATGAGTGTGCCCCCTTTGCCAAATAAAAGAATCTCTTCAAAAATCGTATCATAGAGTCCTCCTATGTAAAACTCCTCTCCTTGTACGAACTCTTCGACAATAAATTTATCATTAATATCCAAGAAGATGCCTCGTTGCTGAAGATTTTCTACTACCTCTTGGCGCGCAACTTCTAGCTCTTCGGGAGAGTCGATACCGACACGTACTCCTCCCACATCGCTTTTGTGCACTACCTTATCAGAGGCTATTTTTAAAACGGCTGGAAATCTATCAAAGTAGAGTGGTGCATCTATATCAAATACCTCATATTTTGGCGTATTGATACCATACTTTTTGAGTAACTCATATATTTCATACTCTTTCATCTACAACCTTTCTGCATAGTAACTACTGCGAACAAGGCTTCCTGCCACTACTGCATCAAATCCTATTGTCTTGGCTATTGCTTCAATTTCACAAAATTCTTCTGGTGTGTAATACTTTTGTACAGGTAGTTGCTCTATTGTAGGGCGCAGATACTGTCCGATCGTTACCTGACGTACACCAACGCTTTTAAGATCCAAAAGTGTCTCTTCAATCTCTTTTTTGCTCTCTCCAAAACCAACAATGAGGGATGATTTTGTGATAATGCCGCTTTTTGCATAGATTTCCAA
>WGAX01000192.1 GCA_015494595.1 Nitratiruptor sp. | reverse complement strand
CATACAATCATCTGCTTTTTTTTGAAAATCGCCTCTTTAGCGATATGATAGCCATAGAGAATTTTGGATTTATGAAATATTTTTGTCTCGGGTGAGTTGAGATATTTGGCTGGGTGGTTGCCAAGGGTGCGCCCACCAAAGCCAATGAGTGCGCCATTGGGTGAGTAGATCGGAAATGTGATGCGATCACTCATTCTGGCATAAACTCTTTGGTTGTCTTGTGCCAAAATGCCAGCCTCAATCGCATCTGGTAGAGGGATATAGTGATTTTTAAGATATGCAATCTGCATAGAAGAGCTAGGAGCATAGCCTAGCTCAAACTTTTCAATTATTGCTTCACTTACCCCTCTTTTGCGCAAATACTCAATAGCTTGAAGATTTTTGGTTAGCTCCTTTTTGTAGAGCATATTGATAGTTTCTAGGGCTTTAAAGAGATTTTTGGTAGTGTTATTTTTGTCATCGCTATAGCGAAGAGAGAAGTTGTACATAGAAGCTAGTTTTTCAATTGCCTCTGGGTAGCTGAGCTTCTCATACTCCATTACGAAGCTAATGGCATCGCCTCCCTTACCACATCCAAAGCAGTGAAATATCTGCTTACTTGGGCTTACCACAAAACTTGGGGTATCTTCATCGTGAAATGGACAGAGTGCTTTGTAGCTGCTACCAGCCTTTTTCAGCTCAATATAGCTGCCTATGACATCTACAATGTCAAGTCTGTTTTTGAGCTCTTCTATTGAAGTTTTATCTATCATTTTTTCATTATACCAAAATGATATAATTGCACCAAAGGAGCCTGTTTGGAGTTTTTGGTTCAAAATAGAGATCCCCTTTTTAGCTTGATTATTTTTGTGGGGCTTATCTTTATTATCTCCTTTTTTAGTTATGTGTGGGCTATGACGCGCACTAAGCAGCAAAAAGAGAGACTAGAGAGTTTTTTTGCCAAATTTCAAGCTGATGCTCAAAATAGTATCAATGCTCTTTTAGCACGAGAAGACTCCAAAGAGGCGCTTTTACTTTTGGCTAGAGCCTATACAAAAAGTGGAGATTATGAGAAAGCGATTGCAATCTATTTGCATCTGCGTAATAGATTTGATAGCAAAGAGATTTTGTTAGAGCTTGCAAAGCTCTATAAAAAGGCTGGCTTCTTGGCGAGGAGTTTAGCCATTTATGAGGAGATTTTACATTTTTTCCCAAGAGAGAAGGAGGCTTTGCGCAATCTTTTACGCATATATGAGCGTTTGGGACGCTTAGAAGATGCTTTAGCAGTAGGGGAGATTTTAGAGGAGCTTGGAGAGAGTAGTTTAGATAGAGCTTACATTCAAGCTCTTCTTGCCATAAAACGAGGCGATCTACAAAGACTTTTAACCCTTTATCAAGAGTATCCTCAGCTTGTACGGGTAGTATTTACTTATCTTTTTACAGCAGAGCATCTTGGGGCATGGAAATATTTGCAACCAAAAGACTATAGAAAAATTATCGATATATTATGGTTTTTGCCAAAGGAGAAAATCCAGACTAACAATCCATTTTTACAAGAGCTCTATAGTGCCAAGGGATATGTGAAAATGGCAAAGAGCAGCACAATTTTTGAGTTGGATCTGTTGTTACACTATGCAAATGCAGATTTAGAGTTTGAGTATCTGTGTGTTGAATGCAAAAAAATTTTTCCTATCGCTTTTGAGAGATGTCCAGAGTGTGGAGCTATTGGCAGTGATGAGGTAAAGATGATTATTACACAAAAGGGGAGGGATGAAAAAAGTTACACTTTTTAGCGATGGCTCAAGCCTTGGCAATCCGGGAGCTGGGGGATATTGTGCCATTTTGCGCTATAAAGATAGAGAAAAGATTATTAGTGGTGGAGAGCCTTATACTACTAACAATAGAATGGAGTTAAAAGCAGTGATTGAGGGTTTGAAAGCCCTTAAAGAGCCTTGTATTGTAGAGATTTATAGTGATTCTACTTATGTAGTGCAAGCAATCAATAAATGGCTTGATAACTGGATTAAAAAAGGATTTAAAAATGTCAAAAATCCAGAGCTTTGGCACGAATACCTAGAGGTTGCCAAGCCTCACCATATCAAAGCCTACTGGCTCAAAGGCCACGCTGGGCACGAAGAGAATGAAAGATGTGATAAAATAGCAAAGCAGATGGCGCAAAGCTTTCAGGCCTAAAAGGCGTACAGGAGAGAGTATGGAGCAACTCAAAGAGTTTGAAACTATTTTGGGATACAGTTTTAAGGATAAAGAGCTACTCAAAGAAGCCCTCACACACAAAAGCTACAAAAGTCCGGTTAATAATGAGCGGCTTGAGTTTTTGGGTGATGCAGTGCTTGACTTGATTGTAGGAGAGTATCTCTTTAAGAAGTTTCCAAAAGCCAATGAAGGAGAGCTTTCCAAACTTCGTGCCTCTTTGGTGAATGAAGAGGGGTTTGCAAAGCTCGCCAACAAGCTAAAAATAGGAGATTTTATCTTTATCTCCCAAGCGGAGGAGAATAATCATGGACGTACCAAGCCAAGTCTACTCTCCAACGCTTTTGAGGCTGTTATGGGGGCAATCTATTTAGAAGAGGGCTTGGAGAGGGTGCGTAAAATTGTATTGGAGCTTTTGGAAGAGGCATATCCTAAGATTGATCTCAATTCCCTCTTTAAAGATTATAAAACCACTCTTCAAGAGCTTACCCAAGCGCGCTATGGTGTCACACCTACCTATAAGCTGCTTGGCTCATCTGGACCGGATCATAAAAAGGAGTTTGAAGTAGCAGTGCAGCTGCACAATGAGACAATCGCTACTGCAAAGGGGCGTAGCAAGAAGAATGCCCAGCAAGAGGCAGCCAAGAAGGCGTTAGCAATTTTGAAGGTAAGAGATGAATAGTTTTGGCATAAAGTTTCGCTTCACTACCTTTGGAGAGTCTCACGGCAAGGCGATAGGTTGCGTGGTGGATGGTGTGCCGGCTGGACTCGTGATTGATGAGGATTTTATACAGAGTGAACTTGATCGTAGGCGACCTGGCAAGAGTAAATTTGCTACACAAAGAAAAGAGAGTGATAAGGTAGAGATTTTAAGTGGCGTCTTTGAGGGCAAATCTACAGGCACGCCTATTGCTATGGTGATATTCAATAAAGATCAAAAATCCAAAGACTACTCTAACATCAAAGATATTTTTCGCCCAGGGCACGCAGACTTTACCTATTACTACAAATATGGCATCAGAGACTATAGAGGAGGTGGCAGAAGCAGTGCTAGAGAGACTGCAGCAAGAGTGGCTGCTGGGGCTGTGGCAAAACTGCTGTTAAGAGAGTTTGGCATAGAGGTGGAAGCGGGTGTATGCGAAGTGGCTGGGATTGAGGCAAAGAAGTATGATTTTGTTTATGCAAAAAATAGTGAGATTTTTGCCCTCGATCCAGATATGGAAGAGCAGCAAAAAGAGGTGATTCTTAAAGCAAAAGAGCGCCATGACAGCGTAGGGGGTGCTGTGCTTGTAAGAGCCAGGGGCGTGCCTGTAGGGCTTGGTGAGCCAATCTACTACAAACTCGATGCCGTCCTTGCTAGTGCGCTTATGAGTATCAATGCTGCAAAGGCTGTGGAGATTGGCAGAGGGATAGAGGCCAGCAGACTGTATGGATCGCAAAACAACGATCAGATAGGTAGTGAAGGTTTTATGAGTAACAATGCTGGAGGCATACTTGGAGGTATTAGCAATGGTGAAGAGGTTGTAGCAAAGGTTTACTTCAAGCCTACACCTTCCATCTTTCAGAAGCAGCGCTCGGTGGATATTCATGGCAATGAGGTAGAGGTGGAGCTTAAGGGACGCCACGATCCTTTTGTGGCAGCTAGAGGCAGCGTGGTGGCTGAAGCGATGATGGCATTGGTGCTTGCCGATATGTTGCTGTTAAATGCCACAAGCAAGCTTGAAAACCTCAAAAAGATCTACAATGGATGAGATAGTCGATTTTGTCGTCAAGCTTGTTGGCGATATGGGCTATATCGGGATTTTTGTGATGATGTTTTTAGAGAGCTCTTTCTTTCCATTTCCCAGCGAAGTGGCGATGGTACCGGCTGGGTATCTGGCCAGCAGGGGCGAGATGAGTCTTGTCGCTGCTTGGCTTGCAGGAGCTGGCGGTAGTCTTGCAGGAGCGCTTTTCAACTATGCCATAGGTCACAAGCTTGGACGCCCCTTTTTGCAAAGGTATGGGAAATATCTGCTTTTGAAAGAGGAGAGCTTAGAAAAAGTGGAGGAGTTTTTTGCCAAATATGGCCATCCTAGCACCTTTTGGGGTAGGCTTGTGCCAGGTGTACGCCAATACATCTCTTTGCCGGCAGGCATTGGGCGGATGCATATCCCATCATTTGCGCTCTATACTTTCTTGGGCGCTGGTATTTGGTGCGCGGTGCTTCTGGGGCTTGGTTACTTTTTGGGAGAGAACGAAGAGCAAATCAAAGAGTATTTGCATATTATCTTGGCAATTGTGATGGTATTGGTGGTGGCGGTTTTTTTCTATTATCGCAGCAAGGCTCAACGAAGTACCAAAGCTGCCGATAATATAGAAAGAGAATAGAGAGAAAGAGGAATACGATGCAAGTATCTTCAAGTTTTGATGTTGCAACTTTGACAACTACTCAGTCACAGCAAAAAGTCAAAGAGCAAGTACAGGT
>WGAX01000191.1 GCA_015494595.1 Nitratiruptor sp. | reverse complement strand
TTGGTAGAGCAATTAACAAAACGATCATAGGGCTTTTTGATAAAAACATAGATAAAGACCCTTTTACCATCTCTTGCAAGCTCTACCCTTTTGATACTGCCAACTTTAACCCCTTTGTAATATACAGGCAGCCCTGCTGTAAGACCATAAGAGCGCTCTGCTTCTAGCTTAAAATTTTTCCCCTTCGCTCCTACCTCCAAGGGGGGCTCTGCCAGTCCCTGAAACTCTCTTTTGGTCTCGGCTCCAAGTTTTGCTTGCATCTGAATATAGGAGCCGCTTACAAGCGCATCTAAGCCTCTGATTTTACCCAAACCAATCTCAGGTTTAACAATCCAAAAACGGGTATGCTCATTTAAAAAAGGCTCCACATCCCTATTAATTCTGGCATAAACTGCTACTCCTTCCTCTTGCTTCAGGATCTCAATGCGCTCTACCACCCCCACTTTAACATCGCGAAATTTGATAAAAGAGTGTTTTGGCTCCAATCCTCCGCTCTTTTTAAAGTAGATTACGATCTCTGGTCCCATTTTGGCATAGTAACGATAGATCATCCATCCACCAATCAAAAGTGCAATAATTGGCACAATCCATACAAAAAAGCCTACTTCCCTCTTACTGATTTTAACCTCTACAATCCCATCATCTTTCACATCTCTCTCCCAAAATCCTCACATCAATAGCTAAAGCACTAAGCATTGTTAATACTACCATTAAAGCAAATGATGTAGCCCCAATACCGGGTATTATAGCTATATTTTTAAAGTGTATCAAAGCTACTAAAATAACTACCACAAACACATCTATAAGCGACCAGGGGCCAGTAAGCTCAATAAGATGATAGAGCCAAACCTTTTGCTCCAATCTTTTACACCTATTGTGCCATAATGAAAAGATAATATAAAAAAGAGCAGCTATTTTGACAAAGGGAATCAATATGGAAGCTACAAAAATGATGAAAGCTACGGGATAGTCACCTGCCTGATACATGGCAATAACGCCCTCAACAATGGTGCTTGCTTGGCGTTTTCCAAATTTGGTAGTCTCTAAAATGGGATAGATATTTGCAGGAATATAAAAAATAACTGCAGCAATCAAAAAAGCAAAAGCTGTCTGTAGGCTTTTTTTGGCTTTTATCTCTACTCCCATACCACATCGTCTGCACCTCTTTCTACTTCGCAGATTTGTAGCACCACAAAAATTACAGCGGATATAACTCATAACTGCTCCCAACGCTCCCAATACCACTCTAACCTAATATATTTACTCAAATAGATCTCAATCAAGATAAAAAGAGCTAAAGCTATAAAAGCGCTATCAAAACGGATCTGCGCATACTCATATATTTTTACCAATGCCACTAAAATAGAGACAAAGAAAATATCTAGCATACTCCAATGACTAAGCGTAGTAGCAAAAATTAAAAGATCGCGTGCTAGCCGTTTACGCTTGAAAATCATAGCAATACTTACCATCAATAAAGAGCCAACAAAAAGCAGAGGAAATAGAATAAGTACCAAAAAAGCAAAAAGTGCAATAAAAAGCTCTCCATTTTCCCATAACTTCATAATAGCATCTACCATATTTAATGAGCTTCTAATCCCTCCTAAATCGATATCCACAAGAGGAAAAAGCAGTGCTAAAAGCAAAAACACTATCCCACTGATACTAAAGGCCAATACACGCCACTCCAACGCATTGACACTTCTCATAAGCACTTTTCCACATCTTTGGCAACGCGCCTCATCTTGCTTGGCAAGAGAGCGTTTTTTATGGAGCATAAAACAGCGAGGACAGATAAGTAAATCTTTTTCATTTTGCATTCTGCAATTTTAGCATACTTTAAGCTTTTAAAAAGTTTCCTAGAAGTATAATTGGGCACATTACTAGAGAAAAAGGAGCAAAAATGAATAAACTTGAAGAAAAAATCACTTTATATAAAGAGAAGATGAAAGAGATTGAGCCAAATTTTGATGAAGTACTTCTAGAAAAGATTACAAGAAGTTTAGGACCTTCAATCTATAAAAAAGATTCTGAAGTTGTCTCATGCACCAGTCAAAAGGAGATTGAGCGGGTACGCAACAACTTTTTACGGATGAAACTGGGTCTTGATATGGATGATGAGGTACTTGATGAAGCGATCAAAGAGGTGTGTGAGAAGATGGGAAGATCCAATCCCAATAAATATAGAGCAATCTTTTACTATCTTCTTGTTAAACGCTTTAACAAAGAGAGCCTTTTTAGCTAATGCAAGAGCTTTTTGAAAAACTCGGGATTTTCTATCTTGGCAAACAGGTTAACAAAAGTGGTGAGGAGACAGGGCTCTTAGAGCTCCTTCAAAGCAAACACCTCACCACCCATGCTGCTATTATTGGAATGACTGGCAGCGGCAAAACGGGACTTGGGATAGGCCTACTTGAAGAGGCAGCAATTGATAAGATTCCAGCAATTGTAATTGATCCCAAAGGGGATATGGGTAATCTGCTTTTAGCCTTTGAGGATTGTGATCCCAAAAAGTTTGCAGAGTGGATTGATCCTTTACAAGCCCAAAAAGAGGGACTGAGTGTAACAGATTATGCAAAAAAAATTGCCTCTCTTTGGCAAAAGGGGATACAAAGTTTTGATCAAGACCTTTCACGAATTAAAAAACTGAAAGAGAGTGCAGAGTTTATCATCTATACACCCGGAAGCAATGCAGGCGTTCCTCTCTCTATTCTTCATGGCTTTGAAGCACCTCCCAAAGGGCTGCAAGAGGATATAGAAAGTTATGCAAATTTTCTCAACACCAGTGCAACAACTCTTTTAGCACTGATAGAGGAGCCCCAAAAAAGAGACATTATTTTGCTTACCAATATCTTTCAGTACTACTGGAAAAGAGAGGAGAATCTCTCATTAGAAAAGATCATAGCTGCAATTATCACTCCTCCATTTACAAAAGTGGGTGTACTCACTCTTGAGAGCTTCTACCCTAGAGCCCAAAGGATGCAATTAGCTCTTAAACTCAATAACCTCATCGCACACCCCTCTTTTAGTGCTTGGTTGGAGGGTGAGCCCTTGAGGATTGAAAAACTTCTTTTTCAAGGAGATAAGCCAAAGATCTCCATTCTTTACATTGCACACCTCAATCCAAAAGAGCAGATGTTTTTTGTTACGCTACTTCTTAACCGCCTCATTGCCTGGATGAGACGCCAAAGTGGGACTTCTGCTCTTAGAGCACTTTTATATATGGATGAGATTTTTGGCTTTTTTCCTCCCAATAGCAATCCACCATCCAAAGAGCCGATGCTTTTACTGCTCAAACAGGCAAGAGCCTACGGGCTTGGCATAGTACTCTCTACCCAAAATCCCATAGATATAGATTATAGGGGTCTTGCCAACATTGGGACTTGGTTTTTGGGAAGATTACAAACAAAACAGGATATTGAGCGAGTTATTAATGGACTTTTATCACGATCGGACTCCTCTTCAAAAAAGGAGCTTACTTCACTCCTTAGCAATCTTCCAAAAAGAGTCTTTCTATTGCGCTCCATCCATAAAGAGTATAGGGAGCTTTTTAAAACTAGATGGGTACTAAGTTACCTCAAAGGCCCTTTAAGCAAAGAGGAGATACGCCGCCTTATGGCATCAAAAAAGAGGAGTTCTATCCCTCAAGAGCCATCCGTTACAAAATCCTCTTTTAAGAGCAGCAGACCTATTTTGCCCTTTGCCTTGGCACAACGCTATGAGATATACAACTACCAAGCAGATATTTTGCAATTTTTACCCTTTTTACATATAGAAGCCAAATTACACTACCTCAACGCCACAAGAGGCATCGATGAAATTCGCCAAAAAATATGCGATATTGCATTAACAGAGAAGTTTTTAGAAAATAGTTGCCAAGAGAGCGAGCAGGAGACTCTTTTTGGCACCAAAGTACCACCAAATGCCTCTTATACCCCTTTGCCTGCCTCTTTCGTAACATACAAACTCTCTGAGCTTAAAAAAGCGATCAAAAATCGCCTCTATATGCAAGAGAGGCTTACTCTTTACAAAATTGCAAAATTGCGCCTTGTCTCTAAAGTTGATGAGAGCTATGAGGAGTTCATACAGCGGGCTTTAGATCTATTGCGCCAAAAGCAGCAAGAAGCGGTAGATACACTCCAAGAGCGTTTTGCAAAAAAGTTTGCACGCTTAGAGCAAAAACTTTTCAAATTGGAGCAAAAACTGCAAAAAGAGAAGAATGAGGCAGAGCAAAAAACTACCGATACACTGCTTACCGTAGGAATAACTCTTTTGGAATCACTCTTTGGCAAAAAACGCTCTTTACGATCTTCTACTCTCTCCAAAGTCAAAAGAGCGTATGATGAATATAGTGATGTAGCCCTTATCCAACAGCAGATTGGAGCCATTAAAAAGCAGATAGAGGAGTTGCAAAGTGAGTTAGAAAAAAAGAGCGAGCAGATTGCAAAACGCTACGCTCTTACAAACTATCCAGTTGAAAAAGTATATATCAAACCTCGCAAAAGCGAGATGGAGCTTAAACTTACCCTCCTTTGGAGACAGGCTTAAGGCTCTTTGACAACTCCCATAAAAAGAGGTGTAGTTGTTGCATTCTCTACAATAACAAAGAAAAATGGTCTATTACAAAAGAACTTTTCATACTCTAATGGGGGGGCTGCAGTAATTTCTGCAACTGCTCCTGTCGCTGCAGCAGCCTCACTCCCATTTTCATCCACTTTAATAAATGCTTTATGGTACACCCCACTAACAAAAAGATTGCCTTTTGGTGCTATAAGCGAAAAATTCGCCCGAAAGGGATCAAAAATAGCAGGCATACCAAGAGCATCTTTAATGTTATAACTTCCCCAACTAAAGCTAAAGCGAGGCAGTTTCACAAAAACGGGACGACTCTTTTTGTGCTGGAGCAGATCTTGCAACTGCAAGGAGGAGAGTTTTTGTAAAAATGTTGAAAAAGATACACCATCTTGAGGCAAAAAGAGCCACATACTCAACTTTTTATCTTTATATGGCAATTCCAGTGCACGAAACCATCTACTTTTACTTAAAAAGAAGAGATCTTTTTGCTGCATCATTGCAACATCAACTCTTTTGTGCGAAGTAAAAAAGGGCTCTTGCTCTGTTATAGGAAAAGCATGCTGCCACTTGCCATAAAAATAGAGAGCATTCACAAGTACCAATCTTGTTGTAGAGTGTATGCTTCCAGGAGGCAGAAGATGCTGAATTTTTTCTCTTGTTACTTGCGCTACCCAGTTATTAATCTGGGCTCTTGCCCCCTCAAAGTTATGGACAAAATCAACCGATTTTACAAATGCTTGCAAAAGATCTTGCACCATATAGCGATAACTTTTATATACTCGAAAACTTCTCTCTATCCATACACTATTGCTCATTACAAAACTGTGGTTACTATTAAAAGTTTGTAGTAACTTAGCAAAAGAGGCAAGGGTATCTCTTTTTTCATCATCCCCCAAAAATGCTCCCAATTCCCTTTTGCTCTGCCCTGCTGCTCCTATATAAAGCATCTGCATTGAAGCATAGATACTAAGAGGAGAGAAGAAGAGATTATTTTGCTTTGGTAAAAGCTTTTGGACTAAATCTACTCCCCTTTGCCATGTAGCCTGCGCAACAAATAATGGATCAATCTCCTTTTTTGTTAGGCAACTGCCAGTATGCACAAAGAGAGCTTGCAAATCACTTTTTAATTCACAATAGTTGCGATATGTTTGCATAAGAGGCTCACAAGGGGTAGTAAGACAAGCTATCTGCTTTCTTCCACATACAGCAGCTTCAGGCTCATCTTTGCAATCACTGCTCTTTAGCATCACGACCTCTTCTTTGCCATCATACTTAAAAATTACCTTTTTTACTTCATCACTTACACCAAAAGCCAAAGCATAGTACGCCATATCAGTAGTTCCAATAGCAGGCTTTTCTATATCTATATCCACTTCAATTACACTATCACTCAAAAATTTTGGCTCTTTTAAATGGAGCTTATTTGCCCCACTTGGCTGAGTAATCTTTTTAATAAGTAATCTATGGTAATTAAAATCGATCGGATAATCAAAACCGGCCTCTTTTGCCTCTGCATAGCTCTCAAAAACTAAATAGTTTGGCATCGTAGCATACGCACTGCTGCGCTGCTTACCTAGATATTTTATAAAGCCTTTAAAAAAGTGTATTGCATTAAAATCTCTTTTAAAATGCATATATCCCAAATCCTCATATTTAAAAAAGCCTCCTATTGGTACAGGAAGCATTTTATACACTTTTTCTCCCTCCAATGCAGGAGTAACGATATAATCAAATCGTGTATCGCCATCTCCATCCAAATCGCCTATATAGTAAAATGCCCATCTGGGTGGACAGCGGGTAATTTTATCCGTTTTACTCCACCCAAATACATTATCTTCAGTCGGCTTTGTACCAAAAAAACGATATATTGTACCTTTTGGCGTTTGCAAAACCCAATTATATGCACTTTTATTGGAATCCTTCGGATAAAAAGGATAGTAATAGAGTTTACCAATTAAAGGAAAAGTTCTATTTTCCAACAGATGAGGATTAAATCCAGCCTGAAGCATAACAAAAGCAAAACATAAAGACACTATCCATCGCATTATAGATCCTTTTGAGTTTTAAACATTATATAACTTGAAGAATTAACGAAGCATTAAAGCAGTGGTATTGGGCAGCTCCCAATACCAAACTCCTGCAGCACCTTTGAAGAAACGGCTAAAGAGCCAGCTTCCTTCTTTTTAATAGTAACAAAAATTTTGTTAAAAGTGTGTTACAATACCCCTATCAAATACCAAGGTTATTTTTGATGAAAAAAATTTTTCTTGGCATACTCATACTTCTTTTTCCATTTCTACTCTATATTACTCATATTGACATAAAATGTAGCGTATCCAAAGATAATAAGCATTTTACTCCCATTCATCTACCCTTTTCCAGCCACTCCTCTGCCCACGCCTATTGGTATCGCTGTATACTACACTCCAAAATTTCTCAAAAAGTAAGGTTACATATCATTGTAGATGATGAAATTAAAGCAATCCACATTAATGGCAAAGTGTACGATCTTTCTGGCATAAAAAAACGCTACCACCTTAAAAAGCTTACCGACTACAGATTTGGTTACGATTTTGATATACCATTGCAAAAAGGCTCCAATACTCTTCTCATTCATACCCTCAACTACGGAGGACCTTATGGTATTGCAATTGCACAAAAACTTTTTTGGTGGCAAGCAGGATTTGGCATTGTAGCAGCTATTATCCTTTTTACCCTCCTTTATGAAATATTTTATGAGAAAATTAAAGCCCTTATACTCTCTTTTAACTTTAAAAAACTTCTTCCCTATATACCACTTCTTCTTTTATGTGTCGGTATACTTTTGCGCCTGATCTATATACTAATAACTAATCAATACAGCTATACCCACGACCTCAATGGTCATAAAGCCCTTATTGAGTACTATGCTCAGCACTTTTTCTCTTTTCCTTTACCTGAGAAAGGATTAGAGTATCCACAACAACCCCTATACTACTGGATAAGTGCACTTATCTATAACATTGCTCAAGCTTTTGCTCTCTCTAAAGAGAGTATCTTCTCCCTTTTGCGATGGCTCTCATTTATTTACAGTACAGGGTGGCTCTTTTTTGGCTTTTTAGTTGCCAAGAGACTCTTTATCAACAGTACACTTCTTCGCTCTATTTTTATGCTTTTTCTAGCGACTACACCCTATTTCATTTTTCTCAGCGGCCAAATCAACAATGACACACTCAACGCCTTTCTTGGAATGGCAAGTTTGTATGCAATCATAAGCTATACCCAACACCCATCAAAAAGATTCTTTACACTTGCAACACTTTTCATCTCTTTAGCTGTGCTTACAAAAATCTCTTCACTCTTATGGGCACTCTACTTTGCATTTATTATTTTTACCACAGATAAAGCCGCAGCCAAAAAGAGGCTTTTGATTTTCTCCTCTACTATTGTAGCACTCTTTTTATGGACATTATGGAGAGTATATATTCCTTTTGATGGATTTCATTTCGTCAACAGCGCTCGGTATGCACATCAAACTATCTCCTCTTTAGATCTTTTCTATCTCTTCTCTTTTCACCCTTTTGAGCTTCTTCATCAGGCTCACTCCTATATTTTTGGAAACGATACGATCCGCTTCTCCTTGCTTACCTATCTGTTTGGGACAATGATTTTTGGAGAGTATAGCTTTACACACTTTTTCTCTCATCCTCTTTTCAAACTCCTCTCCCAACTCATTATACTCTTTAGTTTCAGCTATATTGCAGGATTTATTGGCTATCTTCTCTTTTTTAGGAGACTAAACTTTTTACAAAAATCGCTGCTCATTCCATTTGTGATTAATTTTGGGCTTATTCTCAAATTTCTTATAGCATTCCCATCAGTATGCAACAGTGATTTTCGCTACTTCTCTCCCACCTATGGAGTTATAGCAGCAATATTTGTGATTGGAATTTTTCATATAATGCAACGCTATAGATGGACAAGAAAACTGTTTATTTTCAATTTTACACTTCTTTTTTTCATACAAATCGTGTGGTTTTTTGAGCTTTTTCAGTGGATATAAAAAGATTAGATTTTTGGTGGAGGTGTCGGGAATCGAACCCGAGTCCGGAAACAACCCGCCATAGGCCTCTACGTGCGTAGTAGCGCTGATTAATCTCAACTCAAGCAGGGCTCAGCGCCCAAAGCCCGCTTGAGTCCAGCCTCAAAGGTGTCGATGGGCGGTGAGGCAGCCGCTCATCCAAGCCCTCTTAGGAGTGACCCCGCAAAATCCAAAGCCAGAGGGCAGGCTTTGGTGCGAGGGACCGAAAGCTTCTTAACTTACGCAGCTACAGCGTAAGCCGGTCTATAATCTGTATTGTTTGCGTCTATTTTTTTGAGGAGTTTTTACGGCATTCCTCAAGCCGGCACGCAGCCTATGACAGACTGCTCCCGTCGAAGCCAAGTCACCCCCATTTCTGGGGCGCAGAGGCTCGTTTAGGAGTTAATCAAATCCTTAATTTTTCCTGAAAGCTCTGCAATTTTAGCAATTTTTTGTGAGTTTGTCAAGCCATCATCCAAAAGAATTTTAATAAATGCACTCCCTACAATTACTCCATCTACCTCTTTAGCCTTTTGCCTTGCAGTTCTCTCATTCACTCCAAAACCGATATAGACAGGAGTATTAGTATGCTCCCTAATCTGCTCAATCACAAAACTGAGATCCTCACTTTTGTGAGATCCTGTAATTCCTGCATACGCTACAAGATAGACAAATTTTCTTGCATCTTTTACAATCTTTGCAATACGCTCTTTTGGATCGGTTGGCGCTACAAAATCTATAAGTGCAATACGGGCTTCATCAAACAGTGCCCTATAACTAAGAGCCTCTTCATAGGGAAGATCGGGTATAATAAAACCGCTTACCTCCAACTTTTTAGCCTCTTGAATACTCTTTTGCATACCGCGATGATAAAAAGGGTTAAAGTATCCCATCCAAAGCGTATCTATATAGGGAGTTATTGCCCCACTAATATAAAAAAGGTCTTCAAATGTAAAACCATTTTGTAAAGAGCGCATATTTGCCTCTTCAATAACAGGTCCATCGGCTACGGGATCGCTAAAGGGAATACCTAACTCTACACTATCAAGCCCCCTCTCTCTCATTGCCAAAATAAGATCGATTGTAAATGCGCTATCGGGATAAGCACAGGTAATATATCCTACAAGCTTTTTCACACGCCTACCTTTATAGTTTTGATTGTAATTATACCCTTTTTTATGATAAAATCGATCCAATTACAAAAGGGGAGGAGATGAGAAAAAAGTTGACAATCGATAAGATAAAATTGGCAAAAGGAGCTACTCCTCTTGTAATGGTAACTGCATACGATGCTCTTTTTGCAAAACTTTTTAGCCCTTATGTGGATATGATTTTGGTCGGTGATAGCCTCAATATGGTATTTGCAGGCAAAAATGATACACTCAGTACTACAATGGATCAGATGATTTATCACACCCAAGCAGTATGCGCAGGAGCAAAGGAGAGTTTTATTATATGTGATATGCCTTTTGGTAGCTATACCACGAAAAAGGAAGCTTTGCATAATGCCATACGCATCTACAAAGAGACTTGTGCCGATGCAATCAAACTAGAAGGGGGCAAAGAGAGAGCTAGCCTCATAAAGCACCTTTGTCAAAATGGAATAGCAGTAATGGGACATATCGGTCTCTTACCGCAACAAGTACGCGGTGAAGGGGGATATAAGATTGCTACCAATCACGAGGCGCTTATTGAAGATGCAAAGGCGTTAGAAGAGGCTGGCGTGTTTGCAATTGTCCTAGAGGGGACAAAAAGTACTATAGCAAAAGAGGTGAGTGAGAGTGTCAATGTGCCAATAATTGGCATAGGTGCTGGCAAAGAGATGGATGGGCAAGTACTAGTGGGAAGCGATTTACTGGGATTTTTTGAAGATTTCAAACCAAAATTTGTTAAACGCTATTTAGAGGGAGCCAAACTTGTCAAAGAGGCAATACAATCCTATAGCCAAGAGGTAAAAGAGAAGAAATTTCCTACAAAGGATCATAGCTACTGATGGAGCGCATTATTGAAGTAGAGAAATTTAGCGAAGAGAGCTCTTTTGAGAGCAGTTTACGCCCCCTCTCTTGGAAAGAGTATATAGGACAGGAGAAGATTAAAAAAAATCTTCAAATATTTATCGAAGCAGCAAAAAAGAGAGGTGAAGCACTCGATCACACCCTCTTCTTTGGACCTCCTGGACTTGGTAAAACCACTCTTGCTACAATTATTGCTAACCAGATGCAATCTGCTATCAAAATCATTGCAGCTCCAATGATCGAAAAGAGCGGGGACCTAGCTGCAGTGCTTACCAATTTAGAAGAGGGAGATATTCTTTTTATCGATGAGATTCATAGACTCTCCCCAGCCATTGAGGAGATTTTATATCCCGCAATGGAGGATTTTCGTTTAGATATTATCATTGGCAGCGGCCCTGCAGCCCAGACGATTAAAATAGATCTTCCTCGCTTTACGCTCATTGGTGCTACCACAAGGGCTGGTATGCTCTCCCATCCTCTTAGAGATCGCTTTGGTATGCATTTTCGTTTGGAATTTTACAAGCCCCAGGAGCTTGCAAAAATCATTGCAAATGCAGCCAATAAACTTGGTAAAGCGATTGAGAAGGAGGCTGCCCTAGAGATTGCCAAACGAAGTAGAGGCACACCAAGAATTGCCCTACGGCTTTTGCGCAGAGTTAGAGATTTTGCGGATGTTGCAAATGAGAAGAGTATCAATGTAGAGCGTACCCTAGAGGCTTTGGAGGCATTGGGTGTAGATGAAAGGGGTTTTGATGAGTTGGATCTACGCCTCCTTAAACTTCTTGCAGAAGCAAAAGGAAGACCTCTAGGACTTAGTACTATAGCTGCAGCTCTTAGTGAAGATGAGGGGACAATTGAGGATGTAATTGAGCCCTTTTTGCTGGCAAATGGCTATATTGAAAGGACTGCAAGAGGTAGAATAGCCACTATCAAAACCTATGAGCTTCTCAAACTCTCACCCAAAATGCAGTCCACACTTTTTTAAAGGAAAGTATGAAACCTATACACTTTTTAGGAATTTTAATTGTCGTCATCGGTTACTATCTCTTTAAGGTTTTCTCTCCCTTTTTGGGCAACATCACTATTGCAGTGCTTCTCTCCCTTGCCACATATAAGATGCACCGCTACTTTTTAATAAAACTTCCGGGCAGAGTACTTCCTACTCTTATAAGCACTGCCATCTTAGCCCTGCTCTTCTTTGCTCCAATGATCTATATTATCACAAATGCTGCCTCCTTCGTAGCAAAAATCGATTTTTCCCTCCTGAGCAATTTTATTACCCAAACAAAGGCTTGGATCAAAGATGTAATCGCTTCCCACCACTGGCTGCACACTAGTAGCGACTATACAACACAAATTGATGTCAATAAAATTATCAATTGGATTATCAAAAGCGCCACATACCTTGGGAAAAAGAGTGCAAATTTTATCAAAGACACCTTTTTTATTCTCATATTCTACTTTTTTGCCAATCTTTATGGCAAAGAGATGTTACGCTATTTTCTCAATATTATCCCCCTTAAAAAAGAGGATAGTGTTACTATTTTTGAAAACCTTGCAAGTATTATGGGTGTAGTTTTTAACTCTATCATTGCTACTGCAATTTTTGAAGGGTTTCTGTTTGGAATCATTGCACATATATACGGTTACAATGGTCTGATTTTTGGGATTTTATACGGTTTTGCTTCACTGATTCCTGTCATTGGGGGAGTCATAATGTGGCTTCCTCTGGCATTAGATCGCTACTTTGATGGGGATACCAAAGGAGCCATTGTGATTGCTTTGTACTCCATTATAGTTATCTCCATCATTGCAGATACATTTATTAAACCTATTATTATCAAATATATAGATGAAATTATGATCCAAGATGAGCATATCAGAGTCAATGAGCTGCTCATCTTCTTCTCCATTGTTGCAGGTCTTTCAAGTTACGGCTTTTGGGGAATGATTATTGGACCTGCTGTTATTACATTGATGATAAGTGTACTCAATCTCTATCCAAAGCTGGCTCACCATCGATAATATGGGCTACAAACTTGCTCATATTATCAATTATTTTACCCCCTCTTCTAAAACCAAGCCCGCAAGCTTCATAGCTATAAAAGACTCCCGCTTGATAAGTATAACCCTGGCTATCTGTGGGCAACTCCACATACTCTTGATAGATAGGAGCAAAATTTGCATACTCCCCATCTTTTTTGGCTATCACCTGCCCATCTTTTACAATCTCTATATTTTCCCCTTCTCTACCAAAAGAGGGCTTTTTGACATACGGTTTATGAGGTAAAGGCTCAAAAGAGGCTTCAAGAAGCAGAGGGTGATTGGGAAAGAGATCCCATAGAATTTTTAGCATCCTTTTACTCTGAAACAGCAAAGTATAAGCAGGATTAAGCACTATTGCGCTATGGTTTTTTATAATTTCCGTTAGCAAAAGCGCCAACTCCGGCTCATCAATGGCAATACTCTCCCAAGGAATGAGCTTAAACCAGAAGTGATAGAGCTGCTCATCACAAAAAATCCCATCTTCTGAAAATCCAACCTCATCTACATAGCAAAATGCTGTATCAAAACCAGCCTCTGCTGCAATATTTTCCAAAAGACGTGTAGTGAGCTCATCTTCACTACTGCCGGCAATGGAGCTAAAAAGAATCTTCCACCCCTCATAATACTCATTAAAATGCTCAATATCTTGCGTAACTAACCGCTTAAAGTTATCCCTTATGGCTTCATAGACAAAATTAAACTGCTTTACTTCATTAAAACCATTATATTTTAAGAGTGCCCACTGCAAAATAGCAGTCTCAAAAAGAGCCGTTGGGGTATCGGCATTGAACTCCAACAGTTTAATAGGCTTGCCATCAACTCCCCCTGCAAAATCAAATCTTGCGTATATATGCCAGTGATCCTCCTGCCAGCTCTTTTCAATCGATTCAATGAGATTAAAAGGAATATCCAGCTCATGGTAGAGCCTATTTTCAATTATATACTCCCCAGCCTCTACATACATATCGTACAGCTCATTTGCTGCATCTGCAAAGCTTTGGGCTTCATCTTCACTTATCTCTACTACCTCATCTGCAATATAGTCACTCCCGTCAATATCGGTATGCCAACTAAACCCAATGGACTCTAGATACTCCTTTGTCAAAGGCTCAACTTTTCTTAACTTCACTATCCCTTCCTCTTTTTTTCATATACTTTATCACCACATAAGGCAAAAGGGCTAAAACTATCATAAAAACAAAGGTAGCATACAATCCGATCATATGAGTATCACTCATTCCTAGCCTCCAAAACTAAAAGATCGAAAGCCTGTACTCTTTTTTGTTGTAGTTGGTTTAAAAAAACCGCTCTTTAGAGGGGATACTTTTTGAGGAGGCTTTGTTTGAAAATTTTTAACGCTCCTCTCATAAGCGGTAGGATTTTTAAAGGTAGTTCTTCTTTGATGCTGGTAAGTAGAATTATTAAAGAGCTTATTGCCAAGCCAGCTTCCTATAATCGCTCCCGCAGCAC
>WGAX01000190.1 GCA_015494595.1 Nitratiruptor sp. | reverse complement strand
GCTCAGGAGCATTTGGTAGTTGGGGGATGTTTTGACTCTGTGGTAATTAGCGGCATAATTGAGATACTCGCCGTTTTGGAAATAGTATTGACGCACGCTATACAACGCCTCATTGTAGAGCCTTGCGCAGGTAAGACTCATAGCTTTGATAGCCTCCATCTTGGACGGCTTGAGTCTGAGGCGGTTTCTTTGTGTGCGTATAGCTTCCATACGCATATTATACTAAAATCTAGCGAAAGGAGGTAAGTAGGCGTTCTCCTCCCCGCCTTGAAAGGCGAGGTCTATGAATGCTGAAAAGATTGATTGATGAGAGTAGCCCTTATTCAGCAAAAGTTTCACCAAAATAAAAAAGCCACCATTGAGCGTACACTCTCCCTTATAGAGAGTGCTCCTGAAGCAGAGCTTGTTGTTTTGCAAGAGCTTCATCAAGGACCCTACTTTTGCCAAAATGAAAATCCTCTCAATTTTGCTCTTGCTAATGAATTTAGTACAGATGTAGAGTTTTGGCGCTGGGTAAGCGAAGAAAAAGAGATAGTCCTGGTAGCTAGCCTCTTTGAAGAGCGAGCCCCTGGGCTCTATCACAATACAGCCGTAGTTTTTGACAAGGGTAAGATAGCTGGAAAGTACCGCAAAATGCACATACCTGACGATCCAGGATTTTATGAGAAGTTCTACTTCACGCCAGGAGACCTTGGCTTTGAGCCAATTGATACAAGTGTGGGCAGACTTGGTGTACTTGTGTGCTGGGATCAATGGTTTCCAGAAGCTGCTAGGATTATGACACTCAAAGGAGCACAAATTCTTATCTATCCTACCGCCATTGGCTGGTTTGATGAAGATAGTGATGAGGAGAAAGAGCGCCAGCTTGATGCCTGGATTACTATTCAGCGCTCCCACGCCATTGCCAATGGATTGCCACTTGTAAGTGTTAATAGAGTAGGTTTTGAAAAAGATCCTAGTGGCTGTTTAGAGGGGATTAGATTTTGGGGCAATAGTTTTGCCTGCGGAGCTCAAGGAGAGATACTCGCTCAAGCAACTGAGCAACAAGAGATAGCTTTACAAGTAGAGATCTCTTTTGAAAGAATAAAACAGGTACGAGACATCTGGCCATTTCTTCGCGATCGTAGAATCGATGCGTATCAAGCTCTGTTGCAACGCTATTGTGAGTAAGAGCTATCAAACCACCAACATAAGGCAAAAAGCAGTCCAGGCGTCTTTGGCTTGGACTCATCATTCATAAACTCTTCTGCCTGAGTTGTTGGTAGATACACTACTTCTATCTCCTCATCCTCTATTCCGCCGCCTTGGCCGCTTTGCTGAGTTACTTCAGCATAGAAAAGCGTCTGTTTTGAGCCTGCAAAGCCAACAGATGTAAAAAAAGAGGTAATTTTGTGCAAGCTCTTTACTACATACCCTGTCTCCTCAGCCACCTCTTCAATAGCTATTTGCTTTAAGCTCAGATCTTTATCCACAATCCCCGCACAAAGCTCGTAGCTATAAGGTAATCCCTGCTGCATAAACAGAGCTGGGCGAAACTGCTTGACAAGAACAAAAGCGTCCCTTTGGGGATGGTAAAGCAGCACGGCCACGCTATCATGCGCCTTCACCGCCTCCCAGCGCTTAAGCTTACCACTCTGCTCATAGATTATCTCTACCGGCTGGATAAATTTTGGATTTTGGAGTGGTTTAATCTTTTTTATCATTTTAGTGCACCAGCATCATTTTTGCAAGTCCTAAAAAGGCAAAAAAGCCCACCACATCTGTAACAGTCGTAAGCAGCACAGAGCTTCCTACAGCCGGATCTTGGCCAATTTTTTTGAGAAAGAGTGGAATGAGCGCTCCAAAAAAGCCAGCAGCCAAAAGATTTATGACCATTGCCAAAGCAATCACAATCCCTAGCATCTTATCATTAAACCATATCCAAGCAATGGCTCCCATTACCACTGCAAAGATAAGTCCATTAAAAAGCGAAATGAGTGTCTCTTGCAAAAGCGCTTTTTTGGCATTTTGCCAATCAATCTCTCCTAATGCCAATTTACGCACTACAACCGTTAAGGTCTGGGTGCCGGCATTGCCACCCATAGAGGCAACGATTGGCATAAGTACTGCCAATGCCACATACTTTTGGATCGTCTCATCAAAAAGCCCTATCACAAAAGAGGCTAAAATCGCAGTACCTAAGTTAATCAAAAGCCACCAGGCGCGCTTTTTGGTAATCTCTTTAATATCGCCCTCTTCCTCGACCTCATCTTCTACACCTGCAAGATTGTAGATCTGCTCAGTTGCTTGCTCCTCAATCAAATCGATCACATCGTCTGAGGTAATACGCCCAAGAAGCCTCCCTTCATTGTCCACAACCGCTACCACGGCCAAATCGTAATCTTCAAATTTCTTAATTAAATCAGCAATTGGCTCATCAGCTTTGACAGTAATTGGCTCATACTTTTTATCTTGCACCACATCTTTAAAGCGCTTATTAAAATCAAAAAGGATTAAATCTTCAAGAGGAATAATAGCTTTAAGCTTCTCATCCCTATCCACTACATAGACTTGATGAACATTGGAGAGCTCCCCCTCCTTTTTGAGTTTGCGCAATCGCTCAATGGCTTCTTTGATGCTCTCATCCTCATAGGCCTTAAAGACCTCTGTTTGCATATACGCACCTGCCAACTCCTCATCATAGTGGCTCAGGCTCTCAATCTCTTTTTTATACTCTTTATCAAGATTGTCTAAAACCTGCTGCTCCAGCTTCTGATCAATATCTTCAATATCTTTAACCAAATCTACCGCATCATCACTATCAAGCTCCTCTACAGCATGGGCTAGCTTTTTGACTGAGAGACTTTCAATTGCATCATCTTTTATCGATTCTGGTAGCTCTAAAAGGACTTCACCTAATACATCTTCTGGAAGCTTTTGTAAAAAAGCATAAAACTCTTCTCTATTTTCATTATAAAGATATTTTAAGTATGCAGCAATCTCTGAAGGGTGGAGTGCTATCTCTTTACTTTTAAGCTCTGCTTCTAAAATATGCCTTAATTTTAATACCTCATCCTTCTGCATTTTTCCATCCTTTGCACCAGAGCTCTTTCCATACCAAATCATAAATTTCTGGTATCTCTGGTATTGCTTGATCATTTAAAAGCGCATCTAAACGCTTTTTATATATACGCACCTTTTTTTTGAAATCTCGCAGCTTTTTCCCCCACAATCCACTCTTTGCAACTTTTATAAGAGGTAAAGGGTTAATAGCTCGCTCATCTTTATAAAGACCAAAATGAAGATGGGGACCAGTACTTAGTCCTGTACTTCCCACATACCCAATAACCTGTCCTTGATGCACATATCGACCGCGGTATATTCCTCTTCTAAATTTAGAAAGATGGGCATAAAGGGTTTTATAACCATTTTTATGAAGAATAATAACTGTATTACCATATCCACCTTTACGCCCGGCAAATAGTACCCGCCCACTTCCTGCAGCTCTCACAGGCGTTCCTCGTCTTGCTCCAAAATCTACCCCTAAATGGGCACGGTAACGGTGCAAAATGGGATGCCATCTTCTTAAGGTAAACCGAGATGTAATCCTAGCATATTTTATAGGAGATTGGAAAATAATTTTCTCTATCTTTTTTCCAAACTGATCATAGTAGTATCCTTGATAGTAAAAGACATAGTTTTTTTTCCCTCCCGTCTCTATAACTGCAGCTTTAATTTTGGGAGCACCAAAAAACTTTCCTAGTCTCACTTTCTGCTCATAGATGATTGCTAGATGATCCCCTTTATAAATTGCGTGAGAAAAATCTACTCTATGCTTAAAAGCAGAGACAAATTCACGGGCTAGCTCGATATTGCCGCTTCGCTTGACAATATCTCTATAGGGATTTGAGTGGATCGCCACAGAAAATTCACCTTCAAGTCTTCGATAAAAAATTGGTACAAAATCGATTATATACCTATCTCTCTTCTTTATAAGATGCAGTTGCAACTCCTCATTAATAGGTACTAAAAGATGTACAACCCTTCCCTTGTTATCATATGCAACAAAATACTCTACCCCTGCTCGTATCTCATCTGCCAACTCTTTAGCCTCTCTATCTAGATTGTAGTAGACTTGTGGAGGAATATGGTGTTTTTTAAAAAAGCTTAGCAGTGTCTCTCCTCTTGGCCAGTGATACCTTACTACACTCTCCGCCAAAAGAGCTGTAATAATAAAAAGTATCCATATAAATTTCATACTCCAACCTCCTATAGCTCAAAAGAGATCCTCATTATCGAAAAAGCTTGTAAATCCTTGTAGGATTTCTTAAAATTTAATATTTTTAGAAGATTTTGTAGCCAAATTAAAATAAGCAACTATAAACTTTAAAAGCAGTTTTTGGGTAAAAAAGTTTGGTATCATTATAAAAAAGCTAAAAAGGAGTTTTCTTGTTACGTATAATAACTCTACTACTCTTTAGCCTTGCAATGATGGCAAATGAGATAGTAACTGCTACAAAAGATGGAGCAACTATTCATCCCACCTCCTATCCTGTAGGCACAAGCGGCATTGTAATTCACCACTATGACAAAGAGCACGCTAGTATTGTTGCCCGTGCTATTGTCATAGCAAAAGACAAAATTAGATTTGAGGTTTTTGACGCACTTGCGCAAGATGCTCTGCCTCGTCCAAAAACTTTGCCCCAAAAGGGTGATGAGGTGATTTTGGGCTATCTCTATGATCGAGCTCTTATTATCGCTCCAAACCTTCCTAGCTATCAAGCAGTTGCTAGCCAAGTTGATGATGAGCTTTTACATCCAGATCTTTTTGCTACCGAGCTCTCCAAAGCCAAACACCCTGTCCCATCACGCAAAGATTTTAAAAATTTTTGCAATAAGTTTGCTTTGGCAAAAATCTACCTAGCTTTAAAGGATGGCACTGCAGTTGTGGATTGCTATAGCTTTAAAAAAGTGAAGGCTTTGCCGATAAAAGCCGATACAAAAGTTGTAAAACTCCCTTTTTACTCTCGCCTTAAAGAGATTGAGAGCTCAATTTTTGATTTTTTTGGTAAAAAAGAGATTCCCAATTTCAATGAGTATTATAAAAGCTTGATGGAGCAGCAATGATCGAGAAAAAGGATATAAAAAAATTCCAAGCAATTGTAGGCAAAGAGAATGTCAAAGATGACAGAGCCCACCGACTTGCCTACTCCTATGATGCCACGAGGGAGCATTTTGAGCCAGAGGCGGTGCTGTTTCCGCGCAATGAGGAGGATATAAGCAAGATTTTGCGCTACTGCAATGAAAGAAAAATTCCTGTCGTGCCAAGAGGTGCAGGCAGTGGCTTTACAGGTGGTGCTTTGCCAGTGAGTGGCGGTGTGGTGCTTGCAGTAGAAAAACATATGAATAAAATCTTAGAGATTGATACCAAAAATATGGTGGCGGTAGTGCAGCCGGGCGTCATTAACAAAGAGCTGCAGCGCGAAGTGGAAAAGCTAGGACTCTTCTATCCTCCCGATCCAGCCAGTCAAGAGTACTCTACAATTGGCGGCAATGTGGCAGAAAATGCCGGGGGGATGCGAGCTGCCAAGTATGGCATTACCAAAGATTATGTAATGGCATTAAGAGCGGTGCTGCCAAATGGGGATATTATTCGAGCTGGTAAAAAGACTATCAAAGATGTGGCTGGGTACAATGTGGCAGGAATTCTCATTGCAAGCGAGGGAACTTTGGCAGTTATTACAGAAATCACGCTCAAACTCCTCTCTAAACCGCGCCTGAGCAAAACTGTTATGGGCGTCTTTCCTACAGTCACACAAGCGATGAATGCAGTCTATAAATCCTTAGCTGGAGGAGCAAATCCGGTAGCGATGGAGTTTTTGGATAATCTGACAATAAAAGCAGTAGAAAAGAAGTTTCACAAAGGCTTACCGACTGACGCTGGAGCGATCCTTATTAGCGATATTGATGGTAATGTGGAAGAGGAGATCGATTATCAAATAGCGCTACTTGAGAAATTTTTCCAAGAGAATGGCGCTAGCGAGTTTCGCATAGCAAAAGATGAGCAAGAGGCAGCAGATATTTGGTTTGCAAGGCGCAATGCAAGTCAAAGCATCACCATTTATGGCAGCAAGAAGATCAACGAAGATGTAACGGTGCCTAGAAGCGAGCTGCCACGCTACTTAGAAGAGGTTGAGAAGATCTCCAAAAAATATAGTGTCAAAATTCCCTGCTTTGGCCATACAGGCGATGGAAATGTGCATACCAATGTGATGGTAGATGGCAGCGATCCAAAACAGGTGGAAATTGGCTACAAGGCAATTGAAGAGATTTTCAAAATGACTATAGAGATTGGCGGGACTCTTAGTGGGGAGCACGGCATAGGGTTGGCAAAAGCACCATTTATGCAGATGGCTTTTAGTGAAGCTGAGATGCAGCTCTTTAGACGCATTAAAGAAGCCTTTGATCCAAATCATATCCTAAATCCTGGCAAAATGGGGCTTTAATGCTACAAAAGCTAAGGGAGCTTTTTTGGCGTATCTATGATGAGGATATTACACTTTACGCCTCCTCCCTTAGTTTCCATACTATCTTTTCTATTATTCCTCTGTTGCTTGTAAGCTTCTCTATCTTCATTAGACTGCCAAGTTTTCAAGAGAGTTACACAAAAATCAAGCACTTTATCTTCTCCAACCTCATACCTGCCCAGCATGAGAGTATTAGCAGCTATCTAGATACCTTTTTGCAAAACAGCTCAAAATTGGGGCTTATCGGTTTTGTCTTTGTGCTATTTGCCTCTATTATGTTTTTTATCAACTATGAGTATATTGTTAATAAGATTTTTCATACCAAACCTAGAGGCTTTTGGAGCTCTATTACGCTTTACTGGACTCTTATGACCTTAGCACCCATAGGCTTGGCACTATCCTTTTACCTCTCTACCAAGTTGCAACATCTGCTTAATAGCTCAAACTATACCAACTGGATAGATATACTCTCTATCTTTCCTTATCTTATTATCTGGCTAATCTTTTTAATTACCTACAAAATCTCCTCTACCGCTCCTGTTGATACTAAAGCAGCTATTATCTCCTCTTTTATTGCCTCCTCACTTTGGGATATAAGCAAGAACTTCTTTGTCTACTATGTAGTATATAACAAGACATATACCACAATTTATGGCTCCTTTAGTGCCATTTTATTCTTTTTTTTATGGATCTATATCTCGTGGATTATCTACCTCTATGGTTTAAAACTATGCTATATTATAAATCAATATACCAGCAACACTTCCCAAGAGAGCCCACAGCAATGCTCTCCTATAAATTGAGCCAAACAGCAATCCTATATAAGCTGCTATAAACCACCAGGGCACCACTGCTTTTATAAAGTGAGGCTTTTGGGCTAAAAAGCTCAAACTACTATCAAGCACTCCTCCAATACCAAAAAGATGAAGCAGCCCCTCCAGAGGGTAAAAAATAGTAAAGAGAATACTCAAAAACGGAGAGAAAAATTGATAGAAGCTAAATTTTTCAAAAATAGCCATACCAATTGGCAACATCAGCCAAAAGACCCAAAAATTAAGAAATACTACTATTTGCCACCACCGAAGCTTTTTGAAATGGTGCAAAAAGAGATAAATCATAAAAACTCCACTCATAGAGAGCCAAAAAGCATAAGAGAAGAGAAACCGAGGAAAAAAGGCTATAATGGCAATCCCTATCCAAAAAAGTAACTCAAAACTTAAAATCTCTATACCCCATATAAAGAGCAAAAAACCAATCACCATCATCACAAATGAGCGCACTAAAGAGGGCAAAAAACCCACAAAACTCATATACCAAGCTGCAACTCCAATAGCTACGAGGGAGGCAAAAAAGTAAAGATTCAAATAGGGCACAAAACGCTGCCAAAGCGGTCGCAGCATTAAAGCCAGCAAAAATGTCACAACACCGCTAATAAGTCCTAGATGAAACCCACTAATTGCTACCAAGTGGCTTATACCAAAATTTGCCAAGTAGTCCCTACTCTGCTTTGAGAGTGCAGTAGCTAAAAAAAGTGCACCAAAAAGCTCCTTAAAAAAGCTTTTTTGATGCTGCTTTGTAATATACTCTTTGAGTATCAGACGCCTATTTTTGGGCAAAACTGAGACAATATAGCTAGGGTAGTAGAAGTGGCGCAAAAACTCCAAAAAGCTTGGCACTTTTTTGGGACGAAAAAGCAAAACTTTAATCTCTCTGTCGCGTAAATCTTTCAACTCTTCCTTTGTAGAAGTATAAAAAGTAAAGCCCTCTTTGGTTTGGAGTTTTAAGACTATTTTTCTATTTTTTTCATATTGAGCCAATACAGTAGCAGTAGTAAAGTAGCGCTTTTTGTCTATAAACTTCTGATAGAGCAAAAACTGTTGCCCTAAAGAGAAAAAAGCAACTGCTAACAGTATCAAAAAAACAGATACACGCTCCTTGTAAGAGATAAAAAGAGGGGCTTTAAGCATTAAAGATTACTAGGAATTTCTATAGTACTCTCTCTTGTTTCATACTCTCTAATGGTTTCTGCAGCCTCTTCTGCAAACTTCACATAATCTTTATGAAACCATAGCTTCACTACGCCAGTGGGTCCATTTCTCTGCTTTCCAATAATAATCTCTGCCTCCTCTACCCTCTTCTCCTCTATTTTGATATTAGCCAACTCCCCTTTTTTTTGCGCCTCTTTCATTTTCTGTTTTGCCTCTTTGATTTTATACACATCATCTCGATAGACAAACAAAATCACATCGGCATCTTGCTCAATAGCTCCCGATTCTCTTAAATCGCTGAGCATCGGTCTTTTGTCTACTCTACTCTCTAAAGATCTGTTAAGCTGTGAGAGTGCAATAATTGGAATATCAAGCTCTCTTGCTAAGAGTTTGAGGCTTCTGCTAATCTCACTAATCTCTAGATGTCTATCTTTTGTACCGCTACCACTCATTAGCTGCAAATAGTCAACAATAGCCAACTCAATCTCTGGATGCTGCGATTTGAGTTTTCTGAGTTTCGCTCTTAACTGATGGACATTGAGATTACCCTCATCATCGATAAAAAGTTTCCTCTTCTCATACTCACTGCT
>WGAX01000189.1 GCA_015494595.1 Nitratiruptor sp. | reverse complement strand
AGAAAGAGAGGAGAGCTCAAAAGGAGATAGCTCTTCAAAGGAAAAATGAGAAAGCTCTTCTATCTTGCTTGCTGCTTTCTCATACTCTTCATAATGTAAGGCTAGAAGAATCTCTTCTATACATTTTGCTAGTGGTTTGATTCTATTCCCTCCCATCCCTCTTTAAGTTTTTGCAAAATCTCTACCAAATCATCTATTAACTGTAAATCATTTTTTGCATGAACTTGAAAAAGAGAGCGTTGCACAAAATCGTAGAGGAGATGTAAATTTTTGGCAATCTCCCCCCCTTGCTCAAAATCTAAAGCACTATCTAAAGCTCTCATAATATCACTTACTTTTGTAATATTCTCCACTTTTGCACTAATATCACCCTCTTGAATATTCTCTTTTGCAGACTTTAAAGCTACAATTGCTCTTTCATATAGGAGAATAATTTGCTGCAAAGGCGAAGCAGTAATAACACTATTTTGCATATAAGCTTCCAATGGACTCATTAACTATCCTTTTACTGTTGTTCTTTTGGAATAAGTGCTGCTACACGCATTTTCACATCATTCATCTGCGCCATCATACTATCAAGATGAATAAACTGCTTTTTTAATCTCTCCATCTCCAGCGTAAGCATCTTGATAGTAGACTCTTTTGAATCTTCATACTGCTCAATTTTACGATCATAACTCTTCTCTTTTTGTCTAATAACCCCGTAAGGGTCAAAAACAGCATCTAAATAGGGCTCTAAACGCTTTTGAGTCTCTTTTATAGTATCTTTTAACTCTTGCTCATCACTTGCCAAAAGCGTAGTAAATTTTGCTCTATCTAATGTAATATGACCATTTTCGTGATTAACAGTGATAAGTCCCTTTTCCATAAATGGAGTAAAGGTATTAAAGATGGAAGAGCGAATAGAATGAAGAGTAAAGTCACCGCTTAACTCTCCACCTTTTCCCGTCTTTTCCTTAGCGTAATCTACTAAAGAGTTATAAGCATTAAAAAACTCCTCTACCATCTTTGTAATCTGCTCTTTATCTTGTGCAATCTTTACTCTTACAGGCTCACTACTAACTTTTTTTATCTCAATTTCCACACCACTTATAACATCACTAAACCTATCTGTTTGACTCTCTACTTCCGTACCATAAATATCTATTTTGGCATTTTGTGCCGCTTGAACATGAGAATCTGTAGAGCCCAAATCTAACGCATCCAACAGATCCCCACTATCACTAAAAGAGAGAGTACTATTTGTACCTGTATCCCGAGAAGATACAAGCAAGCGGTAATTTTGACCATCAAAGAAGATAGAAGCGTTAATTTTCTCACTCGCTTGATCTATCTTGTTTGCTATCTGCTCTAAACTATCAGAAGATGTATAATCAATGTCAATATCCTCATTATTAATTGTAATTGTCAATGTCCCATCTTCACTTGCTACGCTATCATCTTTGGATGCTTTGCCGCTTTGAGATAACCAAACATCATTACGAGCAAGCTGCTTCACCGTAAAACTCAGCTCCATAGACTCTGCAGCACTTTGATCTGTAATAGTTACATCTGCTATATCTTTATTATCAATTTCTATGCTTTTACGATCTAAAAAAGAGCCATCTTTTATAGCTTCAAACTTGTCTTGAAAATCTTTAAGCATATTTGCATAAGTTTTAAAAGCAGACTTTGCCTGCTGTACTTTAATCTCTTTAGATTGAATAAGATTGACTCTTTGCAACTTCAACTGCTCATATTTATCTAGAATCTGTTTATAATCAAACTGTCCACTTAAATTGCTTAAATATATCTCTCCCATTATTACGCCTTTTTATCAAAGAGTAAACCCGTAATCTTATCAATATATCTTGCAATTTTTAGTGTCGTCTCTGGAGGAATTTGGCGTATCACTTCTTTTGTTTCATTATCGACTATTTTTACAACCTGAATTTTTGTCTCTTTATCAACCTCTATTTTCAATGAGCTATTAAAAAGCGCAAGCTTTTCATTGAGCTCCTCTACTATCGTTTTTATTATCTCATTTTTTGTTTTTTCATGCAGATCTTTAAAAATCTCTCTCTCCTGCTGCTCTTGAGAAGGAGTAGCCACCTTTTTTTGATTCTCAGGCACACTGTTAGCTGTATGCATATCCAGCGCCGCTTGGGTAGATTGAATAGCTTTTACATCCATATCACTCTCCTCAATCTCTTAGCTAAATCTTCCAGGACTTAGCTAAAAGATCGATAAGGGAATT
>WGAX01000188.1 GCA_015494595.1 Nitratiruptor sp. | reverse complement strand
TGGGCTAAAGCCTTGGCAAACTCCTCATAGACTGCTTCGTGCACATAGATTCTTTGCAAACTTATACACACCTGTCCGCTATTGACAAAGGCTCCTACTGCACACCTACTAGCTGCCATTGCAATATCTGCATCTTTATCAATAAATGTAGCAGCATTGCCTCCAAGCTCAAGGCTCACCTTTTTAATACCAGCGTTTTGCATAATGATTTTACCTACTGCCACACTACCAGTAAAGCTAATTTTTCGAGGAATGTTGCTACTCACTAAAGCACTGCCAACCTCTGCATCCCCATAGACAACACTGAGCATATCAGGCAGAGCATACTCGCTCTCAATAAAAAGCTTTGCCAGTTTATAGCCAGTAATTGGCGCTTCTGGTGTTGGTTTATACACTACGCTATTACCAGCTACTAAAGCAGGAGCAAGTTTATGGGCTGAAAGATTGAGAGGAAAATTAAATGGCGTAATAGCTACTACTACACCCAAAGGCACTCTTTTGTAATAAGCCACTGTTTTCCTGCCGCTTTGCGTAGCATCGGTATTAATTGTCTCTCCGCTTAGAGATGCAGCAAAGTCGGCACTAAGCTCAATGGTCTCAATTGCCCTTTGCACCTCTACACGGCTAAAGCTAATAGGCTTTGCCACCTCTTTGGTAATAGTAAGGGCAAACTCCTCCTTTTGCTCTTTGAGCTTTGCTGCCACATCTCTTAACCATGCGATACGCTGGCTAAGCATAGAGTTTTTGTGCTTGGCAAAAGCCTCTTTTGCCACCTCCAATGCTCTTTTGGCATCATAAGCATCACAAACAGGATAATAGCCTACCACTTTATTATTAAAAGGACTTCTAACCTCTTGCAGCTTCTCTTTTGTTTGCGGTGTGGAGCCCAAATAGAGTTTTGCCTCTTCCATCGCTTCCTCTTTAAGATAAATATTTCAATAATTATAATTTAACCTATATTTTGATAGACTTAAACGCATTTTATAACCCCATATAAAAGTAAGGAAATCAACATATGGAAAAAGCGAAATATATCTGGATGAATGGTGAATTTGTTGCATGGGATGATGCAAAAGTGCATATTCTCACCCATACCCTCCATTATGGCAATGGTGTATTTGAGGGTACAAGAGCATATAAAACAGCTAAAGGTTTAGCCATTTTTCGCTTAAGAGATCATACAAAAAGACTGCTTAACTCTGCAAAAATAACCGCAATCAAAGTCCCCTATACCCTAGAAGAGCTGGAAAATGCACAAATTGAGCTGCTTCGACAAAACGGCTTTGACGATAATGTCTATATTAGACCGCTGATCTATCTTGGATATGGAGTGATGGGCTTATACCATGTAAATGCTCCTGTGGAGGTTGCCATTGCAGCTTGGAAGTGGGGAGCATATCTTGGCGATGAGGGACTTGAAAAAGGTATTCGCGTAAAGACCAGCTCATTTGCTAGAAACAGCGTCAAATCCACAATGGGCAAAGCCAAAGCGGTAGCCAATTATCTCAACTCCCAAATGGCAAAATATGAAGCAGTGATTGCTGGCTATGAAGAGGCGCTTTTGCTTGATGATGAGGGATTTGTAGCTGAAGGCAGCGGGGAGTGCATCTTTATTGTAAGAGAGGGTAAACTTATTACACCGCCAAACGATAATTCTCTTGAGTCCATTACCCAAGATACCATTTTGCAAATTGCCAAAGAAAAAGGCATCACTATTGAAAGACGCCGTATTACCAGAGATGAGCTCTATATAGCAGATGAAGCCTTTTTTACAGGCACTGCTGCAGAGGTGACACCTATCAAAGAGATTGATGGGCGCACGATTGGCAATGGCACTAGAGGCAAGATGACAAAAGAGCTGCAAAGCTCCTATTTTGATATTGTCTATGGACGCAATGAAAACTACAACTATATGCTAACTTACATCTAAGGAGAGGCGATGCCAGCAGATCTGAATGACTATTTTAAAAACAAAATAGACAATGATAAAAACGAGCCGCCGCAGTTTCTTAAAGATTTTAGCAAGAAAGCTACTATTATCTATGTCATAGTAGCAATTGCAATCCTACTGATTGTAGCAAAGCCCTATACAATTATTCAATCAGGAGAGGTGGGTATTAAGGTAACTGCTGGAAAGTTTGATCCAATTCCTCTGGGACCAGGGATTCACTTCTATATTCCAGGTATTCAAAAGATTATCAAAGTCGATACAAAAGTGCGCATTATCAACTATAAAAGTGAGCACGATACCGCCTTTGGAAGTCTCAATGAAGGCATTATTGAAAAACCAGCAATTACAGTCCTTGATGCAAGGGGACTACCTGTTAGTATCGATTTAACGGTTCAATACCGCCTCAATCCAGCTAATGCTCCCCAAACCATTGCTACTTGGGGATTGAGTTGGGAGGAGAAGCTTATCAATGCAGTTGTAAGAGAGGTAGTTAGAAATGTGATTGGACGCTACAAGGCTGAAGAGCTACCAGTAAAAAGAAATGAAATTGCGGCACTCATTGAGCAAGAGATTAGAAAAAAGATTGATAGTTTCAAAAATAAGCCTGTCTTTCTCGAATCGGTGCAGCTAAGAGAGATCAACCTGCCTCCAAAAATAAAAGAGCAGATTGAGAGAGTCCAAATAGCCAAACAAGAGGCTGAAAGAATGAAATATGAAGTCGAAAAAGCCAAACAAGAGGCAGAAAAGCGAGCGGCACAAGCTAGAGGTGAGGCAGAAGCAAAAAAAATCAAAGCCCAGGGTGAAGCTGAGCGCATCATGATTGAAGCTACCGCTAAAGCCCAAGCAAACAGAGTAATTGGCCAAAGTCTTACCAAAGAGCTTTTAGATCTCAAACAGATTGAGGTGCAAGGTAAGTTCAATGAAGCTCTCAGAGCCAATAAAGATGCTAAAATTTTCCTCACTCCCGGAGGCGCTGTACCAAATATCTGGATCGATACCAAAGAGAAACAAAAAGCAAGTAGTATAGGACGCTGATGATTATAGAGGCGTTTCAACAATATTACCAAAAAGAGGGGAAGGAGGCGTTTATACACCTCTCCTCATTTTTTGAAGAGCAAAAAAAGCTCTTCTACCAAAAAAAAATTGCTCTATATCTGCAACAAGGCTTATCACAAGAGGATGCCCATATCAAAACAAGACAGAGTTGGGTTACTACAATTGGAAGAAATTTAGAAAAAATAATTGAAATTCTTCTTCAAGACTTTTGCAAAGAGCATAATCTTGCTCTTATAAATGATAAGAAACTTAAAAGTAAAAGACTCTCTTCTAAGTTGTCACTTGTTAAGCGAGCTATTCTTGTGGATTTTGGTGAATATGCAATTTTGCCCGATGGAGATATTATTCTTTATAGATTTACCAATCAAATACCACAAATCCTTGCAATTCTCTCTATTAAAAACTCCTTTCGTGAGCGTTATACCGAAACGCCTTACTGGAAATTGAAACTTAAAGACAATCCAATTACAAAAGATATAAAGGTCTTTATGATTACACCTGACAAAGATGATGAAATATCTTTTACTTCACCACCTAAAAAGGCTAGAATTGTTATGGAGTATGAGCTAGATGGTATCTACTTAGCTAAAGAGGAGTTTGATAAGAGTGATAAAGTCAAATCTATTACAATGCTTATCGAAGATTTAAGGAAACTGCTTTGATTTTTTTCCAATCTGATACAACAACCATTATCAATGGAGACTGCTTAAATAGTAGTCTCTTCTTAGAGCCTTTTATAGACCTTATTGTCACTTCACCTCCCTATAATGTCGGTATTGATTATAATAATCACCAAGATAGTATGAGTTATGAGGAGTATTTAGCGTTTAGCTATCAATGGCTCACAAACTGCTATAACTGGAGCAGAAAAAGTGCTAGACTCTGTTTAAATGTCCCATTAGATAAAAATAAAGGGGGATTAAAACCAGTTGGTGCAGATTTGACAAAAATTGCCCAAAAAGCTGGTTGGCGCTATCAAAGCACAATCGTTTGGAATGAAGGAAACATCAGCAGGCGTACGGCATGGGGCAGTTGGATGAGTGCAAGCGCTCCTTATGTTATTGCACCAGTAGAACTTATTATTGTCTTTTATAAAGAGCAGTGGAAAAAGAGTTATAAAGGAAAAAGCGACATTACAAGAGAGGAGTTTATGGAGTGGACTAATGGTCTTTGGACATTTAGTGGAGAGAGTAAAAAGCGCATAGGCCATCCTGCACCTTTTCCCAAAGAGTTACCTCATCGCTGCATAAAGCTTTTTAGCTATGTAGGTGATACTATATTTGACCCATTTTTAGGAAGCGGTACAACTCTTATTGAGGCTGCAAAGCTCAATCGCAAAGGCATTGGTATAGAGATTGATAAAGAGTATTGTGAGCTTGCTAAAAAGAGAATCGTAACAGAAGTTCAAGAGGAGCTATTGTCAACAACCTCCCCGTAAATAGGGAGGCTTGGAGGTGTGCTAGCTAACTAGCCTTAACCTCACAGGATGGTTGACGCACCCGTACCGGGTAGCATAGAGAGCATTAAGCTCTCTGTGCAGCCCGTTGCTTTTAAAGTACTTGACTAAAATATTCGCCGCACCGTTCACGTCGGCGTTTAGGAGATAGCCTTGAGCGGATTTGTACAAGCCTCTTTTGATGCGCCTACCGCTTCCTTGATAGGAAATTGCACTATCGTAGGTAAGAGG
>WGAX01000187.1 GCA_015494595.1 Nitratiruptor sp. | reverse complement strand
ATAACGAAAAAGAGTATCTAAGAAAAATCGATACAATTCCAGTCTCATTGGTTTTGGCACAAGCTGCTCTTGAGAGTGGATGGGGGAAAAGCCGCTTTGCAAGAGAGGCAAACAACCTCTTTGGAGAGTGGACTTTTGGCAAAAATGGTCTGATCCCAAAAAGAAGAGCACCGGGTAAAAAACATAGAATTAGAATTTTTAAAACCATAGAAGCTTCCATTGCCTCCTATATGCTCAATCTCAATCGCCACAGAGCCTACAGAGAGTTTCGCTTAGCAAGAGCCTTGGCCAAAAAGCACCATCAAAAGTTTGACGGACTCCAAGCTGCAATGACTATGCAGCGCTACTCAGAGCTTGGAAGAAAATATAACTATCTCGTCTCTTCAATCATTAAAAAGAATAGGCTTCACAGATTTGAGGGGTAACTATCTCCCCTTCTGGAAAAATTTATCAAAATAGAAAAAGCAAAGAGGCAGTTACAATCCCGCCTCTTGAATTTTTTGCGCTTGATAGTGAGCAATGAGGGGCTCAATAATTTGATCGAGATCCCCGCTTTGCATAATCTCTTCAAGTTTATAAAGCGTAAGTCCTATGCGGTGATCGGTGATGCGGTTTTGGGGGTAGTTGTAGGTACGGATTCTTTCACTTCTATCGCCACTGCCTACCTGCTCTTTTCGATCTTTGGCCAAAGTTTCTTGCTGCTCTCGCATCCTCTTTTCGTAGATTCGAGCTTTCAGCACCTTCATAGCTTTCTCTCTATTTTTATGCTGAGACTTCTCATCTTGCATCGATACTACAATGCCTGTAGGTATATGGGTAATACGCACCGCACTATCAGTAGTATTGACTGACTGCCCTCCACATCCGCTGGATCGATAGACATCGATTTTGAGATCGTTTGGATTGATCTCCACATCCACATCATCCACTTCCGGCATAATGGCAACTGTCACGGCTGAGGTATGGATACGCCCCTGTGATTCAGTTTGAGGCACTCTTTGGACTCTATGGGTGCCTGCTTCATATTTGAGCCTGCTATAGACCCCTTGGCCTTTGATTTTGGCAATAATCTCTTTGTAACCGCCTGTATCGCTCTCACTTGAGCTCACAATCTCTACTCTCCACCCCTTCTTCTCTGCATAGCGCACATAGGTGCGAAAGAGATCAGCAGCAAAAAGAGCAGCCTCCTCTCCACCGGTTCCAGCACGAATCTCTAGATATATATCTTTTTCATCATTTGGATCTTTTGGAATAAGCAGGAGTTTAATCTCCTCTTCTAGCTGCTCTTTTTTGGGCTCAAGCTCTTTAAGCTCCTCTTTGGCAAGCTCCCCTAGCTCTTCATCTTCAATAAGGCTTTTATTCTCCTCAATTGCTGCAAGCACGCTCTCATACTCTCTTGCTTTTTGTACAATTGGCTCAATATCAGACTGCTCTTTGCTAAGCTGTGTCATCTTTTTAACATCTTGTGTAATTTCAGGGGAGCTTAAAAGCTTGTTGATCTCCTCGTAGCGCTGAATGAAGGGTTTAAGCTTATCCTGCAGCATAGTATAAGGGCTGCTTATGCAGCCTCATTCATGGAGTTTATAAGTTTATGCAGTTTGGAGACTTTCCTCGCAGCGTTGTTCTTTTTAATAATACCTTTACTCACAAATTGATGAATTCTTCTATTAGCAACTTTAAAAGCCTCTAGCGCTTTTTCTTTATTACCCTCTTCTACCGCTTTTTTTACCGCTTTAATAATATTTTTCATTCTTGTTCGGTAAAATCTGTTTCTTTCAGTTCTCTTTTTTGTCTGGCGGATTCTTTTAAGAGCCGATTTATGGTTTGCCATCGCTTTTAATCCTTTTTAAACTAAATTTAGGCTAAAATACTATCCAAAAAAATATTAAATTTTCTTTAAATTTAGAAACTTTTAAGTTTTTGGAGTGTGTATATGAAACTCTTTGGAACGGATGGGGTACGGGGAAAAGCTGGTAAAAAGATTACAGCAATGCTTACTATGCGTTTGGCTATGGCAGCGGGTATCTACTTTCGCAAACAGAGCAAAACCAATAAAATATTAGTAGGCAAAGATACAAGGCGCAGTGGCTATATGATTGAAAATGCGCTTGTAAGCGGTCTTACGGCAGTTGGCTACAATGTAATTCAAATTGGTCCTATGCCAACTCCTGCAGTAGCTTTTTTGACTGAGGATATGCGCTGCGATGCGGGTATTATGATTAGTGCTAGCCATAATCCTTACTATGATAATGGTATTAAGTTTTTTAATAACAGAGGTGATAAGCTTCAACCTCAAGATGAGGAAGCAATAGAGAGGATCTATTTTAATGAAGAAAAGCTTGAAACAAACCAAAAAGTAGAAAGAGCGATTGGCTCCTCAAAAAGAATAGATGATGTAATTGGACGCTATATTGTACACCTTAAAAACTCCTTTCCAAAAGACCTCACCCTTCATAATTTGCGTATCGTTATAGATACAGCCAATGGGGCAGCCTACAAAGTAGCTCCAACAGTCTTTGAAGAGCTAGGAGCTGAGGTATTTGTAATTAATAATGAGCCAAACGGATTTAATATCAACTATAAATGTGGAGCGATGTATCCAGAGGAGTTGGCGCACAATGTTAAAAAGTATCGAGCAGATGTGGGCTTTGCGTTGGATGGGGATGCGGATAGGCTTGTGGTGGTGGATGAAAAGGGTGAGATAGTAGATGGAGATCATCTCTTGGGAGCTTTGGCAATCTATTTGCAAAAACAAAATCGGCTTAAAAATAGTGCCATTGTAGCAACAGTTATGAGTAATCAGGGGCTAGAGGAGTTTTTAAAATCTCACAACATACAGCTTGTTAGAAGCGCAGTGGGTGATAAGTATGTACTGGATGAGATGAAAAGCAGGGGGCTTAACTTTGGAGGAGAGCAGAGCGGACACATTATATTTGGGGATTTCTCAAAAACAGGTGATGGAATCGCTACCGCCTTGCAAGTAACTGCCCTGATTTTACGCTCTAAAAAAGCGGCAAGTCAAGTATTGCGTCCTTTCAAGCTCTATCCAAGCAAAATGGAGAATATAAGCGTACAAAAAAAGATTCCGCTTCAAGAGATTGATGGTTTTGATAAACTTACGCAAAATCTGCAAAAGCGCTCTTTGCGCTCTTTGATTCGCTACTCTGGCACAGAGAATAAACTGCGTATTTTGCTAGAGGGTAAAGATGAGAAGATTTTAGAAAGTAGTATGCAAGAGGTAGTAAAGTTTTTTCAAAAAGAGCTTAGCTAATGAGAAATCTAGCTATTTTTATACTGATGGGGATGGGAGTATTTTTCATTGATAGAAGTCTTAAAGAGCTCTTTTTACAAGGTTTTTTTTGGCAGAGCAGGTGCATTACTTTAGGCTATACCATCAATAAAGGGGTAGCTTTTAGTATGCTAAGCTTTTTGGATGATAAACTCAAATGGCTTTTGAGTCTACTCATAGGCGGGGTTTTTGGCTATATGTATCGCCAAAGAATTATTCATACCCATCCTCTTTTAAGCGGAATGCTTTTGGGTGCTGCAGTGGGAAATCTATATGATCGGTTTGTGTATGGAGGAGTGATTGACTATGTATATTGGCACTGCGGCTTTGATTTTGCAATTTTTAATTTTGCCGATGTAGTGATCGATTTGGCAGTGGGTGGATTTATATATTTACATTTTTTCAAAAAAGCGATAAAATAACGTTAATATTTGGTCGCGTAGCTCAGGGGTAGAGCACTACGTTGACATCGTAGTGGTCAGAGGTTCGAATCCTCTCGCGACCACCATTGGTATATCGGTGTATTGGATGCACTATATCGATATACCAATTATAAAGGAGCTTTTTGGATCCAATTGCAATAGAGCATGAAAATGAGATAGTTGATCTACAAACTGCAAAAGCCAAAAATATCGATATCGAATCTGCGAAAAAGATCTATCCCGAAGACAATCCAAAAGCACTTGAAGTTATACGCCACTCCACAGCTCACCTTATGGCACAAGCTATCAAAGAGCTCTATCCAGATGCAAAGTTTTTTGTGGGTCCTGTGGTGGAGAACGGCTTTTACTACGATTTTCGCACCAAAGAAAAAATTAGCGAAGAGGATCTGCCAAAGATTGAAAAAAAGATGAAAGAGCTGGCCAAAAAGAGGCTAGCAATTGAGCGCTATGAGGTGAGCAAAGAGGAAGCAATCAAAAAATTTCAAGATGACGACCTCAAACAAGAGGTACTAAAAAATATCCCCTCTAATAGGGTCTCTATCTATCGTCAAGGTGACTGGGAGGATCTATGTCGGGGTCCGCATGTACCAAATACCCGCTATTTACAAAATTTTAAACTTTTGCGTGTTGCAGGAGCATATCTTGGTGGCGATGAAACAAAAGAGATGCTCACACGCATCTATGGTACAGCATTTGCTACCAAGCAGGCACTCAAAGAGTATCTAACGATGCTTGAAGAAGCCAAAAAAAGAGATCACAGAAAACTTGGCACTGAATTAGAGCTTTTTATGTTTAGCGAAGAGGTGGGAGCGGGACTGCCTATTTGGTTGCCAAAGGGAGCCAGGCTAAGAAGCCGCTTAGAGGCGCTTCTTTTTGAGGCGCATCGCAAAAGAGGGTATGAGCCGGTGCGAGGGCCTGAAATTCTTAAATCAGATCTTTGGAAAAAAAGTGGGCACTACCAAAACTACAAAGAGAATATGTATTTTACTGAGATTTGCGATGATGAGAAGAGGGAGCACTGCGTAGAGTATGGCATCAAGCCTATGAACTGCGTAGGCCACATTATGATCTACAAAGCCAAAAAGCGAAGCTACAAAGAGCTGCCTCTCAAATTTTTTGAGTATGGCGTAGTCCATCGACACGAAAAGAGCGGAGTGCTGCATGGGCTCTTTCGCGTACGAGAGTTTACCCAAGATGATGCCCATATTTTCTGTAAACCAGAGCAGATTAAAGATGTGGTAATTGAGGTGTTGGGTTTTGTGGATGAGATTATGCGCAGTTTCAATTTTTCTTATGAGATGGAGATCTCTACCAAGCCCAAAAAAGCGATTGGTGATGATGCCATTTGGGAGATTGCTACAAATGCCCTCAAAGAAGCCCTTGATGAGAATGGGCATAAATATGGCATCGATGAAGGTGGCGGTGCATTTTATGGTCCTAAAATTGATATAAAAATTACCGATGCTATTGGAAGAAAGTGGCAGTGTGGTACGATTCAGGTAGATTTTAATCTACCTCAAAGATTTGAGCTAGAATTTACCGATAGTGATAATAGCCCAAAACAGCCTGTAATGATTCATAGGGCAATTTTGGGCTCATTTGAGCGCTTTATCGGGATTTTGATTGAGCATTATGCGGGGGAGTTTCCATTCTTTATAGCTCCAACGCAAGTTATCTTTGTACCAATTGCCGTTAGCCACACAAATTATGCCAAAGAGCTGCAGGCAAAACTGCAAAAAATGGGTGTGGATAGTGAGATTTATGATCAAAATGAGAGTCTCAACAAACGCATCCGTAATGCTGAAAAGCAAAAAGTTCCAATGGTTGTGATCATTGGTGACAAAGAGGTAGAGGCAAGGAGTGTGGCAATACGGGATAGAAGAGAGAAGATGCAGTACAATCTGCTAGAGCAAGAATTTTTTAACAGAGTAAAGGAGAAACTAAGTGAGGTACGCTTTTGAGTAAGAAAAAAGAGCAAAAGGTGCTGTTAAATGAAGAGATAAGAGCACCCCAGGTTCGATGCATTGGAGATGATGGTACACAATATGGCATTATTAGCCGTGATGAGGCACTAGAGAGAGCAGAGGAGAAGGGATTGGATCTTGTCCTTATAGCTCCAGATGCCAATCCTCCCGTATGCAAAATAATGGATTATGGAAAATTTAAGTATCAGCAGGAGAAAAAGAAAAAAGAGGCAAAGAAAAAGCAAACCAAAATAGAGGTCAAAGAGATAAAGCTCTCTGTAAAAATTGCCCAAAATGATATTGATTACAAAGTCAAGCACGCAAGAGAGTTTTTAGAAAAGGGTAAACATGTAAAATTTCGCGTATTTTTGCGAGGGCGCGAAATGGCACATCCAGAAGCTGGCATAGAGGTGCTTGAGAAGATTATTCCTTTGATTGAAGATATTGGTATAGTTGAAAAAAAACCTCATCAAGAGGGGCGCTATATCAATATGATGGTCATCCCCAAAAAAGAGGATAAGAAGAAGTAAAGATTAGAGTCATTGGCTACCTCTTACCAATGACTCATCATCTCTAATCTGCAATTTTAATCAAATCTTTAACCTTTCTTTGCTACACTACCCTCCTTAAATTATCCAAAGGGAGTAGCTATGCCAAAGATGAAGACCCACAGAGGCGCTGCTAAACGCTTCAAAAAAACTAAAAACAAAGTAAAAAGAGGAAGCGCTTTTAGAAGCCACATTCTTACCAAAAAGAGTCCAAAAACCAAAAGACATCTTCGAGCTCCTCACTATGTAAGTAGAGTTGATGAGCCAAGAGTAAAAGAGTTAATATCTACATACTAAGATAGTAACTCCACCCATTTGGGTCAAGTCCACACAGGTGGCACCTCAAAATAAACAAAGGTAAAGGGAGAGTAAATGAGAGTAAAAACAGGTGTTGTCAGAAGAAGAAGACACAAAAAGATCCTCAAACAGGCAAAAGGTTTCTATAGTGGTAGACGCAAGCACTTTAGAAAAGCAAAAGAGCAGCTAGAGAGAAGCTTAGTCTATGCCTATCGTGATCGAAAGCAGAAAAAGAGAGATTTTAGAAAACTTTGGATCACAAGAATCAATGCAGCGTGCAGACTCAACGATATTAGCTACTCACGCTTTATTCACGGACTTAAATTAGCAAACATTGAGCTTGATAGAAAAATATTGGCAGATATGGCTATGCATGAGCCCCAAGCCTTTGCAAAAGTGGTAGAGCAGGCAAAAGCAGCCCTTTAACAGCAGCAGCAACCTCCTTGAGGTTACTGCTTTTTATATACTTCATCTTTATGGACTTTATCACCTTTTCCGCTACTTTCTGTAACTTCCCAATCTGTAATAATATGTGCATCAATAAAGTTTGCAGTAGTAAATTTTGAATTATCGTGATTGCTGCAGTCGTTGCTGCCAAAACTCTGATAGTAATTATGAGGACAGGTTGTTCTGATAAAATCTGGATCACAAGGTCCACTTCCCCAATTTTCCATAATCTTTTCTAATTGTGTAATATTGTCTCTTGAGACAGTAACAGGCACAATAGATCGGTAATACTCATAGCAATCTATCTTTTGGCCATTATAGGTACCTTGTATATGTACCTCCCCTTTTGCATAATCGTAAATAGAGATGCCTTTTGTTTTGTCACTATCTAATGTTATATCAAACTGCTCACTTTTTTGGATATTTTTGATAGTGATAGTAGCGGGCTTAAGATCCCAATGTTTTTCACTATTATATTTGCAATTATAAATAATATTGCCAATAAACCAGGAGCGTATTTTCATATAGAAGCTAATGCCTTGCTGTGAGAAACTCTGCTCATCTTCACAACTTATTTTTTGATCCTGAGTAGCATAGATGAATGTTATAACTTTGCCATCTGTTGTATAGCTAACGTTACTAAGAGGATCTGCTTGTCCATCACCATTTTCATCTAAATAGTCAAAGTTGTGGTTGGCATCTGCTCCCATAAGCTTATAAGTTTTGCCGCTGCTTACATAAACCCAAGAGAAAGCATTTGTGCCGTAAAACTCTTTATCTTTTGGAAAATTGATAAAGACAAAGTAGCCTGATGGCTTATTGCGATCAAGATCAGCAGGTATGCTGCTAAGAGGCAGCCACCCAAAAGCATCAGTAGCTGTAGGGGGTTTACCCATCAGCTGATAAGCTCTGTGATTGGAGTCATTTGTGATATAGAGCCAGTCGTTGCGCTCAATCTTGCCGTTATGGTTGAAATCATACATATAAAACAGCCCGTTAATACTAAACTCTTTACTAGCAAGATAGTTTTTGAGCCCTTGCACATAACCTGGTGGTGCACTCATTGCAAAAGCTAAAACTGCCGAGCCAAATAGAAAAAGTGGTGTGCGCATACTTTCTCCTTTTTTTAGCCTATTATACTACACCTGCTCTTTACACTTTTTAGCAAAAGAGTAGATCCTATTCAAAAAGGCTTCCATTCCCTGTAGTCTGGTAGGGGATAAAATCTTATCAAAACCAAGCTCATAGAGCTGTTTGGGATCAAAACTTAGAATCTCATCAGGAGTGCGATCATTAAAAATTTTGAGCATCAAAGGGATCATCCCTTTTGCCATCGATGAGGTGCCCTCTACTGTAAAATGGACTTTACCATCTTTGCACTCCTCTATCATCCATGCATCGCTTGCGCAGCCGTGGATTTTGGTTTTGTCGTTTTTAAGCTCATCTGGCACCCTCATATCATTCTCTTCGCCAAGCTCAATAATATACTCTACAATGGCATTGGGATCGCCTAAAAGCTCAAAATCCTCTTTTATCTGTTGTAGTGTCTCTTGCATTGTCATTGCTGCTCCTTTTTTTCTTTATCCTATCTAAATAAGATAAAATTACTCTTAATTAATTTAGTGTATAATTAGCAAAAAAGGAGTTACAATGCCCCATCACAAACATCATGAAAAGCTAGAGAAGATAAAAGAGGCTATAAAAAATAGCCCCCATTTAAGTGAAGAAGAAAAATCCAACGCCCTAGCTCACATTGAGGAGTGGTATGTAGAGGATCAAGCAGATAAATACTTTTGGCAGATGGTAAAGGAAAAACTTCTTGAAATCAGCGCTAAAATTGAGCCAATTTTAGCGGAGGTAGGACTGTTATGATCAAAAAAAGTGTACAAACTACACAAAGTGGTGTGAAGATAGATTTTAAAAATGTAAAGCTAGAAACTATTACAACGATGGTGCAAAACTGCGCTGAGGGCAGATGCGAGTGTATGAGTAATGAGACCAAAAAAAAGATCCAAAATATGCAAGTAGATGGAAAAGATGGAGAGGTACAGCTCCATCTAGAAGGAGATATTAGCAAAGAGGAGATTGAGGAGGCTCTTAAACGCTCCAAAGTGCTCAATAGCAAGTGATGCGCTGCTATATTTTAAGCGGTGCAGGACTTAGTGCCGATAGTGGGATTCCCACATTTCGGGGTGGTGGTTTGTGGGATAGCTACAGAATCGATGAGGTAGCTACTCACGAAGCATGGCTGAAAAATCCTGTAAAAGTGATCGCTTTTTTTGATGCAAGACGCCAGGAGTTGGCTAGATTTAAACCAAACAGAATGCACCACTTCCTTGCCTCTTTGCCAAACAGAGTGCATCTAACCCAAAATGTGGATGATTTATGCGAGAGGGCTGGAGGTAATCCCATTCATCTACACGGTAAACTTACCCAGATTCGCTGTGAGGCTTGCCAAAAGATCTTTGATATAGGCTATAAGCCTCAGCCTAATGTTTGTCCCTTTTGTAATATAAAAGCCCTGCGCCCCAATGTGGTGCTCTTTGGTGAGATTGCTCCAAACTATCGCTATCTTTATACCATTGAGGCTGATGTTTTTATAGCCATTGGCACAAGCGGGGCGGTCATTGATATAGCAGATATTGCAAAGTCTTACCCAAAATCGATTTTGATTGATCCTCAAAGAAGGCAGAGAGTCACAATGTTTGGAGAGTTTGATAAATATATTGATGAGTATTTCAGCCACTATATCCCACAAAGAGCGATTGAGGCAGTAGAGGATCTACAAAAACTCCTAAAGGAGATGGACTATTAGCCATCTCCTTCTCCTTTCTATCTTTTTTTAGGATGGTGGAGGTAGAGGATATAGTTTTTCTTCAAGCCTTTAATACCTCTGTTATTAAGATTGTAGAGATAAATTGCATCACCTTTTTTTATGATTTTTGTTTTGGAAGTTTTTGGTGCATATTTTATAATATCGTTGATTTGACGATCCAGATTGACTCTGTAATGAGTAGGTTTAAGTCTGATATGATAGCGTGTTAGCAGCGGTTTGAAACTAGCAAGAAGCTGAGCAGCTTTATCGCCAAAATAGGGGCTGGTAAAATCTAGTTTTTGAGGATTTTTAAAAAGAGTATGAACATATTTGACCCCTTTGATAGGGATATGGACTTGGCTTTTTGCATAGTTATTTTCTAAATGTGCTTTTTTTGTAGCAATACTATAAGCAATTCCTCTATCGCATGTCTCAACCCCATTGTTGACTATACGAATTTCCCTAGAGCCGCTATTAACGCGCACACCGGCAGCCTTGGGACTTGAAGCAGTAGTACCGTTGCAGTAGAGAAAATTTTGCATAAGCTCTACATTGTCAGCTTTGTTGATAGATAACCCTTTGCCGTTAAAAAGGATGAGGTTATTTTTGGCAATATATTTGCCGTTGTAGTTGCCT
>WGAX01000186.1 GCA_015494595.1 Nitratiruptor sp. | reverse complement strand
CTTCTGTTGTGCATCACGCTGTAAACTAGCTGATAAAACTTATCTATATCGGGGCGCTCCTCTTTATCCACTTTAATAGGGATAAAGTTTTGGTTAATAAGCTTTGCGATCTCCTCATTCTCAAAAGATTCTCTCTCCATTACATGACACCAGTGGCAGGTGCTATACCCAATAGACAAAAAGATCGGTTTATGCTCCTTTTTTGCTCTTTCAAAAGCCTCTTTGCCCCAGGGCAGCCAATTAATCGGATTGTGAGCGTGCTGTCGAAGATAAGGAGACTCCTCATCAATGAGCGCATTGGTATAGCCAAAAACCCCCACTATAAAAACGGCCAGTAGGATAACACCTCTCACTCTACCCCCTTTAAGAGGGCTTTTGCCTTCTGTACATCTTGTAAAATTGCCTCTTTTAAACCTGCTAAAGAGCTAAAATGCCTATTCTCTCGAATGAAATCTACAAACATAATCTCAACCCTCTCATCCTCGCAAAACTCCTCTAATATGTGACTCTCTATAGCAAAGCTGCCATCAGTAGTGTTTCTATGACCTAAAAAGCTTACACTCTTAGAGACAAAATCGCCAAGTTTAGTAAAAGTAGCATACACTCCCTCTTTTGGCAATAAAAAATTGTTAACTTGCATATTGATAGTAGGCACCAAACTCCTCTTGCCAAGCCCTTGTCCTTTGACTCTCTTGCCCTCAATTGTATAGTATCTACCAAGCATTTTGTTAGCTAAAGAGATATTGCCCTGCCTTATATACTCTTTTATGGTGCGTGAGTGCACAGAGATACCATCTATTTTGATTTCTGGCACAATCTCCACCTCTCCATCAAAAAGCTCTATTAAATCCTGAGCCTTGTATCTTCTATCTTTGCCAAAGGCAAAGTCATATCCTACCACTATCTTTTTAAGATTGACAAACTTTTGCCTAAGCAGTGCTAAAAAGCCTTTAGCATCTAGATGGCGAATAGAGTCCAAAGGCAAAAAGCAGCAAGGATGAGCACTGTATCTACACCTAAAAGCCCCCGGAGTCAAAGAGGCGCTGCCTTTGTCAATCACCACAATCGCCCCTTTTTTACCTAGACATTTAAAAAGCTCCTGATGGGCTAAATGCATCCCGTCAAATGCCCCAATCGCAACTGCCTCAACGCTTCTCAAAGAGATAGACTCTTTCACGATTTCCCTCTTTTCCGCTAATTTTTGCCTCTTTTGCTGCCAAAAGATGCCAGCCTCTGCTTTTTGCTGCCTTTTCAAACTCCTCTACTGCTTTGGCTATAGCTTTGCTATCCTTTACCACCCCTTTTGCATCTCTTTTTGCCTCTTTGCCCACCTCAAACTGGGGCTTAAAGAGCACAATAATATACCTTTTTGCAAGCCTGTCAAGATCATCCATAATTTTTCTTACACCAATAAAGCTCACATCACAAGTAACCAGATCAAAAGGCCCACTCTCATACTCTCGTATATCGCAAGGGCTCTTATCCTCTACATTTGCCAAAGCCTTTATAGATGGATGGAGCTGATTTGTGCCCACATCCAATGCCACTACCCTTTTTGCTCCCCTCTGCACCAACACCTGCGTAAAGCCTCCCGTAGAGGCTCCTACATCTAATACTTGCAAATCTTTAACACAAAAGCCAATCTCATCCAAAAAATATCTTAGCTTCCAGGCAGCCCTGCTCACATAAGGATCTTCTTCTACCTCAATTTCTGTACCTTCAGCTATCTGCATTGATGGCTTATTGGCAATAGCGCCATCTACCTTCACCCTTTTGCCTTTTATTAAGGCTATCGCTTTTGTGCGAGATGGGGCTAAACCATTTGCTACTAAATAGCGATCAAGCCTCAATGCCAGCCTCTTTTAAAAGCTCCCACAGCCTTTCCTCTGGCTCAATAGCTACACCAAGCCTTTTTGCCTTTTCATATTTACTACCAGGCTCTTCCCCTACAAATACAATATCTGTATTGTGTGAGACGCTGTTTGTTACTTGGGCTCCGGCTTTTTCTAATAACTCTTTGATCTTGGATCGAGGCAGACGCATCTGCCCTGTTAGAACCACCCTCTTACCGGCTAAAGGAGAGTTTCTTATCTCCTCTTTTTTGGGCTCTGTTGGCTGAATCAGCTCAATTAGCTTCTCAATCTTCTCCTTGTTAACTTCTATAAACTCCTCAATAGATTTCACCATCTCAGGACCAAAACCCTCAATCTCATAAAGCCTCTCTTTTGGCACTTTATACCAATCAAGCCCAAACTTCTCACAAAGTTTCTTGCTTGCTACCTCTCCAATATGCTCAATTCCTAAAGCATTCACAAAGCGCCAGCACTCCACCCCTTTAACGCTTTGAATAGCTTTAATAAGATTGTGCGCCTTCTTTTTGGCAAATCCGGGAAGCTTTAGTAAATCCTCCTCTTTTAATCTAAAAAGATCCACCACATCTCTTACCAATCCCTTTTCATACAGCAGCTTTACAGTAGCCTCCCCAAGTCCGGCAATATCAAGACACTGCTTGGAAGCAAAATAGATGATGGAGTTTACCACGCGAGCGGGGCAGCTAAGATTTTGGCACTTAATTAAAATTCCCTCATCTAGCACCGGCTGCCCACATACAGGACATTTTTTAGGACGCTCTACTTTCTTCTCTTTCCCTGTTCGATACTGTTTGAGCACCTTTGTCACCTCTGGAATCACATCCCCGCTGCGAATGACTATAACCATATCGCCAATGCGAATATCTTTGCGCTCAATCTCGCTATAGTTGTGCAGCGTGGCTCGCTCAACAATTACCCCCTCAATCTCCACAGGCTCCAAAATAGCAACTGGCGTAATAACTCCTGTGCGCCCGACTTGTGGTACAATATCTACAATTCTTGTCATCTTCTCTACTGCTGGAAACTTATAAGCTACCATCCAGCGCGGATACTTGACTGTATAGCCAAGTTTCTCTTGCAAAACTATTTCATCAACTTTAACCACCATCCCATCAAGCATCACAGGCAAAGAGTCGCGCACCTCTTTAAACTCATTGTATATCTGCACAATCTCCTCATACTGCTGACAAAGGGCTCTTTTAAAAGGCTTTTTAAAGCCCAACTTATAGACAAACTCCATCGTTTCGTGCAATGTTTTATACGATAGAGTATTGTATCCTACACCCCAAGGGTAAAAGTAGAGCTTTCTTTGGGCTGTGATTTTGGGATCAAGCTGTCTTAGGCTTCCAGCAGCTGCATTCCTTGGATTGGCAAAAGTGGGCTCCCCCTTAAGGGCTCGCTCACTATTGAGTTTTTCAAAATCATCTTTTCTAATAACAACCTCACCTCTAATCTCTATGAGACCTTTATACTCAATACCCAAAGGAATAGAGGGAATTGTTTTAGCATTTTGGGTTACATCTTCGCCAACCTCCCCATCACCTCTGGTAGCAGCGCTTTGCAACAGACCATTCTCATAAATGAGATTGAGACTTGCTCCATCAAATTTTGGCTCTATATAAAAAGTAATATCGCTAGTGCCCACATTTTTATAGACTCTTTGGAGCCACTCTTGCAGCTCCTGCTCATTAAAGACATCCTCCATCGACCACATCTTTGTCAGATGCCTAACTTTCTTAAACTCCTTTGCAGGCTCTGCACCTACCCTTTGTGTGGGAGAGGTTGGATTGATATGCTCAGGATGGGCTTTTTCATACTCCTCCACTTCTCTATAGAGCTTATCATACACCTCATCTGGCACCTCTGGATTATCCAATACATAGTAGGCATAAGCCCAGCGCTTAAGCTTTTCTACCGCCTCTTTATACTCCTGCAAACTTGTTATCATCATCTGTCCTTATATCTGGTGGACTCTAAAAAGAATACCCTTTAGATAGAGAGAAAACTCATTGTTTAAAATATAGGGGTGATCCACATCCTGATAGAGATACTCAATCACCTCTATAGTCTTTCTATTATCCTTTGCACTTTGCAAAATCACATCTTCTAAATCTTTCACTCCTATATGGTGGGAGCAGGAAAAAAGAGCAATATAGCCCTCATCTTCTACTATCTTCATAGCATTGACTGTAATATCTTTAAAGCCCTTTAAAGCGCTGCTCTTTTTAGATTTTGATTTTGCAAAAGATGGGGGATCAAGAATGATAAAATCAAACTTCTCTTTGCTCTTTCTAAGCTCTCTTAAATAGTCAAACACATTGGCTACAACAAACTCTCCTTTCACATCATTTAAAGCAAAATTCTCCTTTGCCAAAGCAATAGCCTCTTCAGAAATATCCACCAACCTTACCTTGGCATCTTTGTAAACTTTTGCATAAAGCCCAAATCCTCCTGCGTGGCAAAAGCAGTCTAAGACTCTATCTTTTTGCTTTATGTAGCGAGTAAGAGCCTTTCTGTTGCGCCTTTGATCCAGATAAAAGCCGGTCTTTTGCGCATCAATGAGTTTAATAGCAAACTTGACTCCATTTTCTTCAAAAAAGACTCTTTGGGGAATCTCTCCAATAACCTGGCTAAAAGGCTCTATCCCCTCTTTCTTTAAGGCACTCTCTTCCCCTACTACATACACCCCCTTTGGCTCGTAGAGATTGATTAAAATATCTAAAATATCTTCTTTAAAGCGTACCATACCAGCAGTTAAAAACTGCACACTCAAATACTCATCATACTTATCCACAATAAGTCCTGGTAAAAAATCGCCCTCAGAGTGAATAACACGACAGGCATGCTGCAAAATCTTTACTCTCTTAGCAGCAGCTTTTAAGATTCTCGATTTTATAAAGCGATGATTAATGGGCTCTTTTTTAAAGCTTAAAACTCTAATGGTAATTAGACTTGCAGGATTGATATAGCCAACACCCAAAAACCTCTCACCCTCATCATAAATCTCTACCAGCTCCCCCGCCTCATACTCTAAAGGGCTTATTACATCGCTACGGTAAACCCAAGGGAAAAACTCTTCTAGCTTTTTGGCTGCTTTTTTATTGACTAAAACTTTTTTCATATATTTGTCCTCTCTATTGCCTCATAAACTCTAATGGCCTGATGGTGCTCTTTTACATCGTGGCAACGAATAATAGTAGCCCCCTCATTCACAGCCAAAAGATGCAAAGCCAAAGTTCCTGGCAATCTCTCTTGCACTGGTGATGGGGTAATTTTATCTATCAAAGATTTACGGCTAGCCCCAACAAGAATCTCATACCCAAACTTTTGAAACTCTTTAAGATGCTTAATCAGAGCCAAATTATCCTCTAACCGCTTGCCAAATCCGATGCCAGGATCTAGTATTATATCATTGATCCCATACTTTAGAGCTATCTCTATACGCTGAGCAAAAAATTCACTCACCTCCACCACCACATCCCTATAGTATGGATTTTGCTGCATCGTTTTGGGTCTACCTTGCATATGCATAATCACAACGCTTGCATTGTACTTTGCTGCTATTTTTGCCAAGTTTTCATTCTCAAGCCCTGTTATATCATTAAGGATTTGAAAACCTCTACTTAAAGCATACTCAGCCACCTCCTCTCTGTAGGTATCTATACTAAACTTTACCCCCAAATCCATCTGTGTCACAGCATCAATAATTGGCTTGACTCTAGCTAACTCCTGCTGTGGTGCAATCTCCTCGCTTCCAGGTCTTGAGCTCATCCCCCCAATATCTATAATGTCTGCTCCATCTGCTACCATTTTTTTGATCGCCTCAACTGCTTCATCCTCTTTAAATCTACTACCAGCATAAAAACTATCATCGGTAGCATTAATAATCCCCATTATTTTGATGGGATATTTTGGAGTTTTTAGATACCTCTTTAGCTCTTTAGCTAGATTCTTTAATCCATAGGGTTGAGAGAGCTCTTTACGCGATAAGATCTCTATATGCTTTCTTGTGCCAATAAGCAGAGCATCCACCTCTTTAAACTCACAGGTAATTGTCCCATTTGGCACAGCTAAATCTGCTCCAATACTTAAAGCATCCTGCTTAAGGATATTAGCAGCTCCCACATGCATATTTTGAATGTGAAATAAACAGATTTCACTCTTTTTTTCCATTATTGCAATACCTGGCTTATCCACACCAAGCTTTTGCATTACTGCTCTTGTATCACTTTGCATACTTAAACGCTTTATCTTCATCTCTTCTTCCTATGGGTTAGCAGTATAAGTCCTGCAGTAATTATTACATTGACTACATTGCTATTAAGCTCAATAAGCTGAATAGCTTTGCCAAAATAGTCCAACTCTTTTTCAGTAAGTTTGTAATCTTGCTCCATTGCATAGCGCAGCATCTGCTTAATGATCTCCTTTGCTTCATCTTTAGAAGCACGCTTATATGTGGTAGCTAGCTCAAAAAGAGTTTGCAAATCAAACTTTTCAAAATACTTTATAGCCCCTTTTTGCTCCCTTTTCCACTCTACAACAGGAAGTCTAGACAAAATTGTAGGCAAAAAGATACTCTTTGCAGGAGCTGCTAAAATAAAAGCACTATTTTTGGGAGGCTCCTCTAAAATCTTTAAAAGAGCATTCTGGGCATAGATATTAAATCTTTTAGCAGCCAACAGTAAAATCTTTTGCTCTTTGGAGCTAATATAAGCCTTTGCGATCGCCTCTTTGGCATCTTCAATCTTAAACTCATCTCTCATAAAGCTAAAAAGTTGGGCTTCATTAAACTCTTGAGACAGATACTCTTTCAACTTCTCAAAATCTGAAGTAACTACAATATGGCTCCGGGCTTTCTTAATCAAAAGCCACCTCTCCAAAGATAGCTGCATCAATACTTTTATCAAAAAGGCGAAAAAGCTGCATAAGCTTTATATCCAAAAGCTCATCATACGATTTAAGAGAGAAGTTATTTTGCATATCGGTATCCATAATCCACAAAAAACTATCTTCTCGCCTCTTTGCTATATTCACATAGTGAGCAGCATTAACTTTGCCAATATACCAGATAAAATAGCTCTCAAAACTCATATCAAGCATATCAAACAGCAGATCAAGCTGATCAGCCGTTTTGAGCTCTTTAAGATTTGGCACCAACGCTTTAAAGCTATAAATGGGAATAAAGGGACGGTTGCGCAAAGGTTTATTGAGGGTGGTAATAATATAGTTGGCATACCAGTCTCGCTCATCATCGGTAAGCAGTAAAATAGCACACCCACTTACAATACGCTGCAGTGCATCGCTTGCCAGAGGAATCCACTCATAACGACGCTCCTCCAGCCAGCTCATCATACTTTTGTCATAGCGAACAGTTTTGAGAGTCCACTGATCAAAACTTTGACTCATCTATCCAATTCATAGGCAGCATGCAGCGCTCGCACCGCCAGCTCTCCATACTTCTCATCTATAATCATAGAGATCTTAATCTCGCTTGTGCTAATCATTTCAATATTGATATTCTCTTTTGCCATGGTCTCAAAGGCTTTACTGGCAACCCCACTATGGGACTTCATACCTACCCCCACAATACTCACCTTTGCCACATCGGGATCATACTCAATCTTTTCATACTCACTGCTAAATTGCTCCATCACTCTTTTTACAAGCTCTAGCTCATTTTGCGGTACAGTAAAATCAAGATTGGTTCTACCATCTTCTCCGATAGTTTGTACAATCATATCTACATTAATATTCTCTTGCGCTAGTGCTTTGAAAATCTCTGCAGCAATACCCGGTCTATCTTTGACACCTCTTAGGCTCACTCTTGCTTGATTTTTATCCAGTGCAATCCCACTTACCAACGGCTTTTCCATAATATCCTCTTCCTTTGTAATAATTGTTCCAGGATTATCATTGAAGCTGCTCTTTGCCTCAATCACTACGCCAAGCTTTTTAGCCAGCTCAACGCTTCTATTTTGCAGCACCTTCGCCCCAAGACTAGCAAGCTCTAGCATCTCATCATAGCTGATCTTCTCTAACTTTTTTGCCTTTGGCTCAATTCTAGGATCAGTTGTATAGACCCCATCTACATCTGAGTAGATCTCACACTTATCAGCTCCCAAAGCTCCTGCAATTGCCACTGCGCTTAAGTCGCTACCACCTCTACCAAGGGTTGTAACCTCTCCATCTTTGGTAATGCCCTGAAATCCTGCAACCACAACAATTTTGCCCTCTTTGAGTGCTTTTTTCATCGGCTCAGGATCAATCTTTTCAATCCTAGCGACTGTATGGGATTTGTCTGTAACAATGCCTGCCTGCCTTCCGGTCATCGCTACTGTTGGCAATCCCATCTCATTAAGTGCAATTGAAAGGAGTGCAGCAGTCACTCTCTCCCCACTGCTTAAGAGCAGATCCATATCTCGCCTGCTGGGTGTTGGGCTAAAGTGCTTTGCATACTCAATAAGCTTATTGGTCTCCCCACTCATTGCAGAGACCACCACTATCACATCATTGCCCGCTCTTTTAGTCCTTGCTACTCTTTTAGCAACATTTTCAATTCTCTCCAAACTCCCTACACTCGTTCCACCATACTTTTGCACTATTAGCATTAAAAATACCCCTCTTTTTTGAAAAATTCTAATACCTGCTTATAGACAGGTCTCTTAAAAAAAGTGACATAAGAGAAGAGATCTTCATAGGAAACAAACTTATATTTGCTAAATTCTGGCTCTTTTGTATTGAGATTAATCTTGGCTGTTGGCTTGAGTTTAACCAGAAAATACTTTTGAATCTGACCATCATAAGGATACATCTTTTTAGCTATCGTTTTTGGAAAATCATAGCTTACCCATTCAGGATACTCTGCAATCACCTCCACCTCATCTGTGCCAATCTCCTCTTTGAGCTCACGAAAAAGAGCCTCTCTTGGACTCTCTCCTTTATCAATACCTCCTTGAGGAAACTGCCAGGAATCTTCAAAATCACTTCTGGCAGCTATAAAAAACTCCACCTTTTTGGGGTAATTTGGCGATAACACAATTGCTGCCACATTAGGTCTATATCTCTTTTTTGCCATCATATCCTCATTTAAAAGTTAGACCTAAAATGAAAACTTTTTCACTTTAAGTCTTACTTTTTTGGGTGGTATAATACCCTCTTACTATTTAAAAAAGGATAAAAATTGCTACTATATCTGCATATTCCCTTTTGTGATAGCAAATGCCACTACTGTAGCTTCAACTCCTTTACAACCAACCACCATCTAAAAAAAGAGTATATGCATGCAACAACAAAGCAGCTTCTTTACGATTTAGAGCAGTTTACAATATCCAAAAACTCTATTGAATCTATTTTTATAGGTGGAGGCACGCCCTCCTCTTTAAAACCTAGCTACTATGAGAAGTTCTTTTTACTCCTGCAACCCTACCTTAACTCCAATGCAGAAATAACCTTTGAAGCAAACCCAAACAGCGCCTCCTATGCATGGCTAAAAGCTATTAAAGAGCTTGGAGCAACCAGAGTGAGCTTTGGTGTGCAAAGCTTTAACCAAAGCAAACTTAGCTTTCTTGGCAGAAGCCATAGCCCCAAAGATGCAATCAAAGCAGTAGAGGCAGCAGCAAAAGCTGGATTTGAAAATATTAGTATCGATCTTATCTATAACTGCGCTGTGGATACCAAAGCTTTACTAAAAGAAGACATTGCTATAGCTTCCACTCTTCCAATCAACCATATCTCTGCATATGCTCTTACAATTGAGCCAAACACCCCTTTTGCCAATGAGCCTAGTAAAACAAGCCAGCAGGAGTTTGGCTTTTTTGTCAAAGAGCTTATACCCTTTAAGCAGTATGAGGTATCCAACTTTGGCTCTTATGCATCACGCCACAACAAAGGCTACTGGCAGCTAAAAAATTACCTTGGCATTGGTGCTGGAGCTGTAGGATTTTGGCAAAATTTTCGCTACTACCCTCCAACCAATCTGCAAAGTTATATCAAAAATCCTCTACAAAGAGAGATTGAGCATCTCAGCCAAGAGGATCTGCGCACAGAAAAGATCTTTTTGGGACTAAGAAGCTGCATAGGCGTAGATAAAACCCTTTTGGATAGACAAAAAGTTGCAATTCTCTTACAAGAGAATAAAATAGATGAAGATAGCCAAAAAATCTATAATAAAAACTACTTCATTGCCGATGAGATGGCACTCTTTTTGCTCTAAAGAGGCAATTTATACTTTTGTAATCTCTTTTTCTGTAAAATTTGGCAAAACTCTCACAAGGGCTACTGATGTTTGGGATGGGATTTACAGAGATTTTAATGATAGCAGTTGTAGCTATTATCTTTTTGGGACCAGAGAAACTACCAAAATTTTTGGTAGATATTGCCAAATTTTTTAAAAGCCTTAAGCGAGCTGTTAATGATGCAAAAATGCAGCTAGAGCAAGAGGTTAAATTGACAGAATTAAAAGAGGAGGCAAAGGAGTATAAACAGAAATTTGCCTCCATTGCTGATGAGATGAAAAGCATTGAGGCAGAGCTTGAAGAGGATCCCCTGCAAGAGGCTGAGGAGATCAAAAAGGCTTTGCAAAAAGAGCCAAAAAGAGAGGTGGTAAAATTTAAAAAGAAAAAGGATAATATAGATGTTTGAAGAGCTCAAACCACACTTAGCAGAGCTGCGCAAAAGACTACTTATTAGCATAGCCACTATTTTTGTAATGTTTATTATCAGTTTTGGCTTTTGGGAGCATATCTTAGACTGGATGATAATGCCTCTTAAAGAGGCTCTGCCACCTGGTAGCAATGTGATCTTTACCAAAGTTGGAGAGGCTTTCTTTACCGCTTTAAAGGTCTCCTTTTTTGCTGCTATTATTTTGAGTCTGCCTGTAATTTTTTGGCAGCTTTGGCTCTTTATTGCTCCGGGTCTGTATGAGCACGAAAAGAAGTTTATCTTACCCTTTGTGCTCTCTGCCACTGCTATGTTTATTCTTGGAGCCCTTTTTGCCTATTATATCGTTTTTCCTTTTGGCTTTAGCTACCTAATTAACTTTGGCTCTCAACTCTTTACTGCCCTACCAAGTATTGGGGAGTATGTAGGATTTTTTACAAAGCTAATGTTTGGCTTTGGTCTGGCTTTTGAGCTACCTGTTATCACCTTTTTTCTTGCCACTTTAGGGCTTGTGACAGATGAGAGTTTAAAAAATTTCTTCAAATATGCAATTATTATTATCTTTGCAATCGCTGCAATCCTTACCCCTCCCGATGTCTTAAGCCAGCTCCTGATGGCTGGACCTTTAATTATTTTGTATGGGGTATCTATTATTATTGCAAAGATTATCAATCCTGCTAAAAAAGAGGAAGAGATCAAAGAGCATCAAGAGGAAGAGGATGAAGCTTGATCCTTTGGATGTAGCTAGTTACGATTACTACTTACCAAGTGATCATATAGCCAAATTCCCCGCCTCTCCTGCTGATAGCGCAAAACTGCTGGTATATGATAGAAAGAGCCAGCAAGTAAGCCACACCACTATCAAAGAGCTTCCTCAAATTCTGCCCTCTTGTGCTATTGTCTTTAACGATACCAAAGTGATTAAAGCAAGAGTTTTTGGCAAAAAAGCAAGCGGAGGAAAGGTTGAGCTTCTTCTTAATCGCCCTTTAGCCAATAAGCAATTTGATGTGTTTATTAGAGGCAGAGTCAAAGAGGAGACAAAACTTCTTTTTGATAGGGGATTGGAGGCCAGAGTAGTTGGCTTAAATGAAGATGGCTCAAGAGTAGTGGAGTTTTTTTATCAGGGTAAGCAGCTTGATTTTGCCACACTTTTACCAATACTTGAAACCATTGGCACCACTCCCCTGCCACCCTATATCAACAGAGAAGCAAAGCCAGAGGATGAGCAGCACTACCAACCAATCTTTGCTAAAAATCCCGGTGCGGTAGCTGCGCCCACTGCATCCTTGCACTTTACTGCTAGCCTGCTTCAAGAGTTACAAAAAAGCCACCCCTTCTATAATATTACGCTTCATGTAGGAGCAGGGACATTTAAACCAGTAGAAGCTAAACACATAGAGGAGCATAAAATGCACAGCGAATACTATACCATTCCTCCTCAAACCTGTAAGCTTTTAGATAGCAACAAGCCTCTGCTTGCCATTGGTACTACAGTTACCAGAGCTATTGAATACTACATAAGAAGCAAAAAGTGCTTTGGAGAATGCGATCTCTTTTTGCATCCTCTCAATCCACCAAAAAGGGTAAATTATCTGCTTACCAACTTTCATCTGCCAAAATCGACACTTATTATGCTTGTAGCCTCTTTTATAGGTGTAGAAAAGACGCTAGAGCTTTATAAGTTAGCGATTGCAAAAGATTATCGCTTCTACAGTTATGGCGATGCGATGCTAATACTCTAAAAGGAATAGTTATGAGAGTGCTTTTTATTCGCCACGCAAAAGCTCTACCAAGAGATGAGTGGATTGGCAGTGATTTAGCTCGTCCTTTAAGCGAAGATGGAATAAAGAAAGCAAAAGAGTTTTTTAGCAAACTTCCAAAAATCTATACAATCGATATGATACTCTCCTCAAAAGCTAAAAGAGCAATCCAAACTGCAGACATTCTTAAAGAGTTTTACCCAAATGTGAAATATTTTGAGACTGCTAGGCTCAATCCCGGCGCTACTCCCATTGAGATTGAAATGCTAATTGAGAGATTTCACTGCTATGAGAACATAGCCCTTATAGGGCACGAGCCGGACTTCACTCTAGCAATCTCACATCTTAGCGGATGTGAGATGATGCATATACGCATCAAAAAGGCTAGTGTAGTATGCTTAGAGGGAGAGGAGTATTTTGCACTCAGTAGTATACTCTACCCAAAACTATTAAGGAATCTTCACTGATGGAGTTAAAAGCTGGAGATTTAAGCAAAATTATCATCTTTATATTTATTTTACTGGTAGGATTAGTTGGAACCTATATTGAGTTTCGCAAACCAAAAAGGGGTGAAAATGATTATGAGCTTAATCCAAAAAGGATCAACAAAGAGATTTTGGAGGAGTTAAAAAGTGAAGATAGCCACATTTAACAAGCTACAAAAAGAATTCTCCCTCTAAAATCTAATTGATTTAGTTGATTTAGAGGGAGATGAATTTTTGTCTTGCAAAGCAAGTTTGTGCTATAATTATCAAAAAGCGCAATAACCAAGCGTTATCAGGGCAGGGACTGCCCGTAGAGCCTGTGGAGGTGCGCCGCGCGAGGTGACCGTTGAAGCAGGAAGCTCCCGCTATAATCTATGATTTAGCGGGAGTAGTTCACTGTCAACTCCATTAATGCTAGAAAAGAGCTTATTTTGACATACTCCCCACGCATAAATGCAGGGGATTCCGGCTTTAAGCGGGGATGCCGACAATAGCCGGTCTTACTTCCCCTATGCCGAAGGTTGATGCCCCAACCTTTAGAAAAATTATACCAAAAGATTTTCAAGGAAGACAAACTTCCTCTCAACTCTTTTGTCGCCTTATATCCCCATTGATAAATCAAGGGGCTTTACGGCGAATTTTTGGTAAAGTGGCTTCAAGAAAAGATTGAGCTAGATGTATTATGTATGCAAGAAATTAAGTGCGAAGAGCATAAATTCCCTTTTGATGATTTTGCGAATTTAGGGTATGAGTGCCAAGTGTTTGGACAAAAGGCCTATAACGGGGTGGCTATCTGCTCAAGACTTGGCTTTGAAGAGGTGCAAAAAGGTTTTGGCGATCCTTTTTGGGATGAGCAGAAGCGCTTCATCCAAACTACCATCAAAGGCGTCACAATCTGCAATGTTTACGCTCCGCATGGTGATGTGGATGGCGAAAAGTATCAATACAAGCTGAGCTTTTTTGCACATCTAGCCGAGTATACGAAAAAGATCTTGGAGACTACAGAACAATGCTTAGTAGTAGGCGATTTCAATGTAGCACGAGAGGCAATAGATGTATGGGCTCCTGAGCTTTTAGAGGAAAGCATAGGCTTTATGGAGGATGAAAGAGGAGCTTTTGAGAGGTTTTTAGCAGTGGGACTCATCGATCTCTTTCGCTCCTGCCATTCCAAAGAGCATGGTTTTACTTGGTGGGACTATATGGGTGGGGCAGTATGGAGAGATGAGGGTATGCGCATAGACTATATCTTAGCAACTGAGTCTATGCACAAAAGATGTCAAGAGATCTATGTAGATATGTGGATGCGAAAAAGAAGGGTACCAAAGCCCAGCGACCACGCTCCTGTTGTAGCAAGTTTTACTGACATTTAGCGCAAACTCCTGCGATCATCACCATAGCCTCCTTTGGTGTAAAGCCCTTTGGCAACTCAATATCAAGCTTTTTTGGCTCAT